>JAWOGV010000248.1:0-2639 GCA_046496605.1 Acidimicrobiia bacterium
GTCGACGGATACGACCGCGGCGTCTCGCAGCGCTTCGTGAGGGAATCGGTTGCCGCCTGGGTCGAACGGCGCGCGTTCGACTTCACGATCAGGACGATCGACGATCCCGACACGCACATCGGAAATGTGTCGATTTGGACGACGTCGGCCCAGAACTCGATCGGTGAGGTCGGTTACTGGATCCGCTCCGACGAGACAGGGCAGGGCTATGGCGCCGAAGCGACGACCCGCGCCGTGCAGATCGGTTTCGAGGAGATGCGGCTCCACAAGGTGCAGCTCCGTATCGCCGTCGGGAACGCGAGGTCCGAGGGGATCGCACGCACCATCGGATTCTCCCTCGAGGGCACACTGCGCGACGAGGTGAAGATCGGTGACCGTTGGGTCGACCACACCGTCTGGTCGCTGCTCCAGGACGAGTGGTGGGCGGCGCGCGACCGGCACCGCGCCGAGGGCACGATCGGCTGACACCGCGCAGCACCGGGCAGACCCCGTGTACAGGGCAGTCCCCCGTCGGCGGTATCGTGCCGTGCAGAGATCCACATCAGGAGCGACACATGCGAATCGGCATACTCACCGGCGGAGGCGACGTCCCAGGCCTGAACCCATGCATCAAGGCCGTCGTGAACCGCGTTGCCCACGACGGCCACGACGTCCTCGGCTTCCGTCGAGGTTGGGGAGGCCTCCTCAACACCGACCCTGACGATGCAGCGTCGATCGCGGAGAACACCATGCCCCTCACACCGGCGAACGTGCGAACCGTCGACCGCACCGGGGGAACCTTCCTCCACACGAGCCGAACGAACCCTTCCAGGGTGCCGCGCACCGATGTGCCGTCGTTCCTCGGTGAGCCGCCAGAAGGCGACGGTCCCTTCGACTACACGGCGCACTCCCTGCGTGTCCTCGAAGCGCTCGGAGTCGATGTGCTGATCCCCATCGGGGGGGACGACACGCTGTCATACGGGCTCCGCCTGCACAACGAGGGTGTCCCGGTGATCGCCGTTCCCAAGACGATGGACAACGATGTGAACGGGACGGACTACTGCATCGGATTCTCGACCGCGGTCACGAGGGGTGTCGAGTTCATCCACAGCCTCCGTACGAGCACGGGCAGCCACGAGCGGATCGCCGTCGTCGAGCTGTTCGGAAGGTATTCCGGCGAGACGAGCCTGATCACCGCCTACCTCTCAGGGGTCGACAGGGCGATCATCTCGGAGGTCCCCTTCAATGTCGAACGACTCGCTGACATGCTGGTCTCGGACAAGGCCAACAACTCATCCCACTATGCGATGATGACCATCTCCGAGGGAGCACAGCTCGAGGAGGGCGAGATGATCCTCTCCGGAACCGAGGACGCGTACGGCCATCGCAAGCTCGGAGGCATCGGCGCCGTGACGGGATCCCTGCTCACCGATCTCACAGGGCATCGGATCATCTACCAGCAGGTCGGATACCTGATGCGCTCCGGGAACCCTGACTCGCTCGACCTCATGGTGGCAACGAACTACGCGAACATGGCTGCGGACCTGGCACTCGAGGGGATGTCCGGCAGGATGGTCGCGCTTCGTGGGGGTACCTATACGAATGTGCCGATCACCGAGACGAGCGAGGGCGTGAAGCGGGTCGATGTCGCCGAGCTGTACGACGTCGACCAGTACCGCCCGAAGATCCGCCACGTCATGGGCAAGCCCATGTTCCTCTACTAGTTCCCCTCCTGGCAGCATCCCGCCAGAGGTCAGCTGCGTGCCTCGACCGGGGACACCGATTTCCTCTGGTCACCCGCGTGATTCGGGACGATCATGGGTGTAGGCCCGCCATCGGAGGTCGGACATGCACAAGCACATCACCATCGAGGTCGGGATCGACGAGGACGACGCACACACGCTCGTCCACGCGACCCTGGACCTTCGTGGCGATCACTTCGACGCGACAGGGAGGGCGATGCGAAACCCATCGGACCGCAGCGTGCCCGTCATCGGCGAGGAGATCGCCCTCGCCAGGGCGCTCGGCTCCCTCGAGGAGCAGCTCATGGACCGTGCATATGCACGGATCGAGGGGACGCATTCCCTGGTGACCTGACCATCGGCAACCCACATCGCGCAGAACGGGCACCTCGAGAGAGGTGCCCGTTCTGTGTGTCGGTGAGGAGTCGTTCAGCTGAGGAGCTTCGCCTTCTGCGCCGAGAACTCGTCTGCCGAGAGCACGCCGTCCTGATGGAGCTTCGCAAGCTTTGCCAGCTCATCCGCGCTGCTGGAGCCTGCGACCTGCTGGATGTATGCCTGCTGGGCCTTCTGCTGCGCAACGGCAGCCTCCATCGAGCGCTCCTGCATCTTGCCCCCGTTGGCGATGAGGTAGATGAGCACTCCGAGGAACGGCGTGACGATGACGAAGATGATCCATGCTGCCTTCGCGAAACCGGACATCCCACTGCGGAAGATGTCACCGAAGATCGAGATGAGGAGCCAGATCCAGACGAAGAAGAGGAAGAACCAGATCATCGCCCAGAAGATGTCGAAGAGTGGCATTGCCGAATAGTCCTTTCATAGACCGAGTCCCACCGACTCTACCAGACCCGACGCAACGTAAGCGCGCAGGGCGAGCCGGAGTTCCATCCTGAATGGAGGAGGGAGGTGCCTCTCGGC
>JAWOGV010000005.1:0-3636 GCA_046496605.1 Acidimicrobiia bacterium
ACCCGCACCCGACCGCCGGAGCCGCGCATCGCACGTTCGTCGTGCCCGATCCGGTCGAGTTCGTGGCGGTGCCCAGGGCACTCCCGGTGCGGGCGTGATGTCACTGCCTCGCGGGACCACCGAACTCATCGCCATCGCATACTCCGAGGACCTCGGGGAGATCGGCGACATCACGACGGCTGCGGTGATCAACCCTCACCATCAGTCATCCGCGGACCTCGTCAGCAGGCAGGCAGGCTGTGTTGCCGGACTGCTCGTCGTGGAGGCGTGCTTCCTCCACATCGACACGTCGATCACCATGGATCGGCGCAGGGTCGACGGCGACGCCGTCGAGAGCGGATCGGTGCTCGCCACGGTGTCCGGATCGACTGCGTCGATCCTCACCGCCGAGCGGGTCGCCCTGAACCTGCTCGGCAGGCTGAGTGGAATCGCGACGGCCACCCGCGCCTACGTCGATGCGGTCTCGGGCACCGGTGCGCGCATCAGCGACACCCGCAAGACCACGCCCGGGATGCGGGCCCTGGAGAAGTACGCCGTCGCGGCGGGAGGCGGCAGGAATCACCGCTTCGGCCTGTACGACGCGGTGCTCATCAAGGACAACCACATCGCCGCGGCAGGTTCGATCGCCGAGGCGGTGCGCGCCGCTCGCGCCAGCATCGGGCGCTCGGTGACCGTCCAGGTCGAGGTCGACACGATCGATCAACTCGCCGCCGTCCTCGCCACCGACGCCGACGCTGTCCTCCTCGACAACATGGGGATCGACGACCTCGTCGCCAGTGTGGAGCTGGTCGGCGGTCGCATGCTCACCGAGGCCTCGGGTGGCGTGACCCTCGAATCGGTCCGGTCCATCGCAGAGACCGGGGTGGACGTCATATCCGTCGGATGGCTCACCCACTCGGCCCCTGCACTCGACGTGGGCCTCGATCTATGGCCGACCGGAGACCGATCGCCTCAGTTCGAGTAGGTGTACGACTGGGCATCGGCCCAGCGCCTCGACACCCGCTCGTATGCCTCACCCGACGCGTTGAAATCCCCCTGCTCGAGGGCGAGCAGGCTGAGGCGCACATCCTCCGCTGACTCGTCGAAGACGAGGTCGGCGGGCCGAAAGCTCCTCGCTGCGGTTCCGTAGTCGAGTTCGACCATCGAGTCCGCACCGAAGGACGCGAGCCATCGCTCGAGGTCGGCGACACGCTCGATCACCTGGTCGGCGAAGCCAGCACCCTCGAGGACTCCTGTTGACCAGTGGACCCGATCGACGGCATCACCGAGCGATGCCCTGTATCGGATCGATGTCTCCCCGCGCCGGTCGTAGAGCTCTCGCTCGCTGCGATGGAACGCACCGAACCACCGAAGCGGAACGTGCCACGCCGATGCGAGGATGTGGCCCTTTGCATGGTGTGACGAACGCCGGAGGACGGCGAGCTCCCCCGCGCACGACATCCTTTCGTCCGCGCTGAGGAGTCCGAGCTCGGGATTCGCCTTCGTGAATGCGAGCATCCCCTCCAGAAGCCGGAGGCGGGCGTTGCGGGGACACACGTACTGCCGGTCGTCCCATTCGGTGTAGATCGCGTCGTCATCCAACGACTCCGTCCACAAGAAGGCCGGCGACTGCACCACCTTGCCGGGGTCGTCGACGAGGCGATACGGCGGCAGCCCCGCGACGGCGGAGGCCGGTAGGTAGACCCTCAGGTACGCGGTCCGTATCACGTCCCCATGGTACGCCGCGGCCCACGGGCCTTTCACCCTGCCCGGTTCGATGGCCCCCCTTCGCTAAACTGGAATGGTCGGATCGACCCGGCGTCGCGTACGAGAGGAATCCGGTGGGAGTATTCGGGACGATCGCATCGGACACCCACGAGTCGGTCCATTTCGGCCATGAGCCCATATCGGGACTTCGCACCATCGTCGCGATCCACAGCACCGTCCTCGGCCCGAGCCTGGGAGGTACCCGTTTCTATCCCTACGCCACCGAGGAAGAGGCCCTCGTCGACGTTCTCCGCCTCTCGAAGGGCATGACCTACAAGGCGGCATGCGCGGGACTCGCCCAGGGTGGCGGAAAGGGCGTGATCATCGGCGATCCCGCGACCGACGCGAACCCCGATCTCTTCCGTGCGTATGGGAGGTTCGTGGAAGGACTCGCAGGCAGGTACATCACGGCTGAGGACGTCGGTACGACGGTCGCGGACATGGAGATCGTCGCAACGACGACGAGCCATGTGTCCGGGTTGTCCAGGGATCGCGGCGGCTCCGGCGATCCGTCCCCGGCAACGGCGCGAGGCGTCGTCGTTGCCATGAGAGCCGTGGCAGCCAGGCTGTGGTCGACGACCGATCTCATGGGTCGTACCGTCGCCATCAAGGGTGTCGGCAAGGTCGGCATGTCCCTCGCCGAGCGCCTCCACCGGCTCGGGATGGACCTGATCGTCGCCGACGTGAACCGCGATGCCGCCGCACACGCCGCCACCGAATTCGGGGCGAAGGTGGTTCCCGTCGGCGAGATCCACACCGTGGCGTGCGATATCTTCGCCCCCTGTGCCCTCGGCGCTGATCTGAACCCGTCGACGATCCCCGAGCTCGCGTGTGCAGCAGTGGCCGGCTGTGCGAACAACCAGCTCGCGACCCCCGAGGATGCCGACAGGCTCGTGGCCCGCGGGATCCTCTATGCGCCCGACTTCGTCGTCAACGCGGGCGGCATCATCAACATCGCCGCCGAGCAAGGGGGATACGACGTGAATCGTGCAGCGACCCTCGTCGACCGGATCTTCGACAACCTCACAGAGACGTTCGACACCGCCGATCGTCTCGGCATCGGGACGGAACGAGCAGCTGAATTGATCGCAGAGGAACGGATCGCAGCGGCGATCGCCAAAGGAGACAGAGCGTGACTTTGAGCCTGGACAGCGTCATCGACCATGAGGCCCTCGGGCTGACGCACGACGACCTCGTCGAGATCTATCGCCTGATGCTGCTCGCACGCAAACTCGACGAGCGCATGTGGGCGCTCAATCGCCAGGGCAGGGTTCCGTTCGTCGTATCGGTGTCGGGGCATGAGGCCACCCAGGTCGGGGCGGCGTACGCGATCGACCCGAAAAAGGACTGGTCGCTTCCGTACTACCGCGATGTCGCGTACGCCCTTGCCGCAGGCATGTCCGCCAGGGACGTGTTCGCGGGCGTCTTCGCCAGGGAGATCGACCCATCCAGTGGGGGCCGGCAGATGCCGAACCACTGGTCGGAGCCGAAACTCAACATGTTCACCCAGTCCTCGGTGATCGGCGTCCAATATCCCCACGCGTGCGGGATCGCAGTCGAGCTGAAGCGCAGAGGCAGCGATGCCGTTGTCGTGGTCGACGGCGGAGAGGGATCGACATCCGAAGGGGACTGGCACGAGGCGATGAACTTCGCTGGCATCCACGACCTTCCGGTCATCTTCCTCATCCAGAACAACCTCTACGCCATCTCCGTGCCCGCCGCGTCCGAGGTGGCAGGCGAGGTGGCGCACCGTGCCCAGGGATACGGAATGCCCGGCGTTGTCGTGGACGGCAACAACGTCCTCCAGGTGTACGGAGCGATGACGGCCGCCGTCGAGCGTGCACGAGCCGGAGAGGGACCTTCGTTGATCGAGGCCAAGACCTACCGCTA
>JAWOGV010000373.1:0-2826 GCA_046496605.1 Acidimicrobiia bacterium
GCAGATCGAGCAGGTCCGCGAGGCTCGTCAGCTGTTCCACGTCATGGCCTCCCAGGGTGTCGGATCATCCGCGAGGTGGACCGCGGAGGGAACCACCTCGTGGACAGCAGCGTACAGTGCTCCGACACCGGCGCGTTCTGTGGCGCTGTGGCCCACATCGAGGACCGAGGGGCCCGCATCTCGTGCTGCGATCGCACGATGGTGGGACACATCACCGGTGATGATGGCGTCGACGTGACGGGCGGCTTCCTCCAGGGAACTCGCCCCCGAGCCGGGGAGAACAGCGACGGAACGGATCGATCGACCTGCGTCGGCGACGCGAACGGCAACCCTCATGCGGTCGGAGAGGAAGTCGGCGAGGTCGCCGGCCGTCGTCTCGTCATCGAGGATCGCGACCCTCCCGATATGGAGGCCATCGTCCTCCACGGCACCGAAGGTGCCCGACGACGTCCAGCCGAGGGCCTCGATCGCGAAGTCCGCCGTGCCAGGCATCGCCGTGTCGAGCGCCGTGTGGATGACGATCACCGAAACACCGCTCGACACCAACCTGAGCACTCGACCCTCGGGTGTCGGCCCGGAAACGATGCGCACCGTGGGGATGAACAGCAGCGGGTGGTACGTGATGACCGTCGTGACATGCCTGTCGATGACCGCATCCACGACACGCTCGGTCACCTCGTGACAGACAGCGACCGAACCGATGTCGGCTTCGGGTGAACCGACCTGGAGACCGACGGGATCCCACGATGCCGCACCCACGAAGGGGAACCTGTCGTCGAGGGCTGCGATGAGGGACGAGAGGATCACTCGGCGATGGTACCCGCGTCGGTCAGTGGCTTGACAAGCTCGACGATGCCGTCCACGACGCGGCGGTCACCGTATCCCATACCCGTGAGCACCTTCTCCACGGACGTGTTGTCAGGCAGGTACAGGGCATGGAAGAACTCGATCCCGTGGGAGATCGCAGGAGCCTCCAGGGCGCGGAGGAGCGCCGTCGCCACTCCGAGGCGACGCCACGCCGGGGCGACGACGATCGCGACCTCGGCTCGGCCTTCGTCCGTCGTCTCGTAGCGCCCGATGCCGACGGAGTCGCCGTCTGCATCCATCGCAACGAGCGCAAGGCGCCTGACGTAGTCGACACGCGCGAGGTACTCCAGATGCGCGCGATCCGTCGGCGGAGCCGCGGTGAAGAACCTGCGACGGATCGTATCGATGTCGGCATGCTCGAACGCATTCTCGATCCGGGCGATGTCCTCCGGAACGATGGGGCGAATGAACAACCGCTCTCCACCGGGGAGATCCATCCATTGCTCGAGATGGCGCGGGTACTCGGTGGGCGGGTCCGAGGGTCGCATCGGGCTCAGCGCTGCGTCGTGGACGAGGGAGTCGTCATCCGACATGCTTGATGAACACACCTTCCTGCTCGTCGAACCCCATTTCCCCGAGATACTCGAGGTGCCGAGGATCGGGATGCCGCATCGTCAGGGTGCGGAAGCCCAATTCCGCGAAGCGGCGTCCGTCGTCGGCGTAGAGGCACTCCCCCGACCTGAGATCCCGGAAGGGTGGGGCGACGTAATCGAGGACGATCTCGAGCTCGTCCGTGCCGAGTCTCCGACCTCCGAACACACCGGCGAGCGTCGTGTCGCGCAACATGACGAAGAACACGTCAGCATCGGAGATGTCCGTTGTCGCATGCGATTCGATGTCGGCATGGTGGTGTTCCATGAAGCTGGCGAGGAAGGGGTCGTCTGCGTCGACCACGACGACACTGAGCGCGTCGAGCGTCGTGAGCTCCCTGGTGAGGTACCACACGTTGAGGCAAGCGATGATGACATTGGTGACCAGGATGGGGATGGACCCGATGAGGAACCCATAGACACCGAACACGAACGAGCCTGCGAGGTTCACGACTCGGAGCCTGACGACCGAGCTCATGGCGAGAGAGATCACGACAAGAATCGATCCGGCATACCCGATCAATTCCTGGACGGCCGAACTCGACATCGATCTCCTCGACCGAACGGTACCGTCACACGCCCTGATGGAGCAGGATCATCGGGGTGACGGTACGCTGCACGACATGGTTGACATCGTGGAAGCTGCCTCATTCGGGTCCGCCTTTGCGGCAGGTCTGGCCGTCGCGCACCTCGCGTCGGTTGGCATCGAGGCGAAGTTCGTCAGCGATGACGCAGGAGGAGCGATCCCATCAATGACCGGTCTCAGTGGTGGGGCTCGGGTGATGGTGCGCATCGAGGACCTCGAACGTGCGCGCGAAGCATTGGAAGACGTCGCCGAGGACTTCGGCTGACGCGATTCGGCGTGACCCGACGCGCGGGACGATGCCGCCGTCGGGACGCGAGATCGACTCAGGGAATGCTGCTCGCGATGTCGTCGTACTCGGCGGCGAGTTCTGTCCCGAAGAACGTCACGGCGACGATGGCCACGATCGCGATGAGTCCGACGAGCAACGCATACTCGACCATCGAGGCGCCGCCGTCATCCTTCTTGATCGCATGCCAACGCGCCGTCAGCCGGTGAGTGAATGTGTTGACCCGTTCCATCATGGCATGATCTTACGGAAGGCTCCCCCCGAGTCCCATGGGTCGTGCGACTCATTGCAACCACCACACGTGGTCGCCCGGTCACCATCTGCGGTTTGAGAAGACGCCAAGACGCGTCAGGAAGGCTCGGCGTCAGGAGGACTCGGCGTCAGGAGGACTCTGTGGCATCGGTCAGCCGATCGACGACCCCGGCCATGAACGCCCGCCCGAGGGCGCCATCGATCACGCGATGGTCGTACGAGAGCGACAGCGGGGCCATGGGGGC
>JAWOGV010000385.1:0-3499 GCA_046496605.1 Acidimicrobiia bacterium
GGAGAAGCTCATCAGGGGCGACGTCGGGGTGATTGCCGCCATGACCGAACCGACCCGATCGATTGGAATCGCGACGTCAGCTCCGGCTCATACGGACAGTCACCCAAGGAGTGACAGAAAGGTACGAGCGATGAGGAGAATCGCAGCATTGATTCCCGCGGCCCTGATGTGCGTGACGCTGACCGGCGTCGAAGGGAAGGCGGAGGGGCCGGCGGTCACCAAGGAGGAGGTCATCGCACGAGCGTGGCGGGCGATGTTTGGCGAGAGACAGGATAGGGACATCCGGGACCTCGCCGTCGAGGGGTACTTCCACGGCGGCACGATTCCAAGCCGCATGACCTTGAAGCGGCCGAACCTCTTTCGTAACGAGGTGGAGTCGGGGGTGCTGGTCTTCGACGGGCGAAGGGCCGCCTGGGTCACGAGGACGCCCGACGCGACCGGCACGCCGCGCGGCCCCGAGCTCATCGAGCCCCGGTACTGGCGTCACTTCGAGGTGGACATCGCTCTGCTGTTCCCTGCGTTCTTCGACTACCCGTCCCAGCTCCGGGGCGTCGAGATGGTGAACGGCTCCGAGGCCTATGCGATCTTCGTTGCGCTGCCACTGGGTGGGAGTGTGACCTACTTCGTCGATGCCGAGAGCTTCCTGGTCACCCGCAGGCTCGTCAGCTGGGACGGTGGTGACGACTCGCCCCTGTGGGAGAACCTCGTGGACGGGTGGCTGGACGTGGAGGGCATCCGCTTCCCGGACGGCTACGTCTTCGAGGGGCGCGAGGGCCGGGAGAAGGGCTTCTACAAGAAGGTCCGATTCAACCTCGAGCCCGCGAGCGCGCTCTTCGAGATCCCCGCAGACCTGAGGTAGCGGACTGCGCCCGACGCCTACGGGCTACTGCGGTCGCTGGGGACCCCCCACACCGCGGCTGGTGCGGCGCTGTAGCGGTGTGCACCCGATGTGTCCGGCCTCAACCGGGATCGGAGCCGGAATGGCAGCGCCTCGAGCAGCCGGGACCATATCCTGACGACGACGGACGACGCTCCGACCGCGCCGGCCGGCCGCGGAGAAGGCGAGGTCCCGGCCGCGTCACAGCACCCAGGCGTAGCCGAGCTTCACGAACAGGGCGCGGTCGGTCTGGGTGAGAGGGATCTCGCGGTCGCCACGATAGTTGTCCGAGTAGCCGATGAAGAACACGGTGCGCGCGTTGAGCTTGTAGGAGAAGAGGACCTGGCTGAAGAGGCGCTGGTCGTGGGCCGGGACCGGGTCCTCGTAGAGCTCGATGGTGCGGCGGTAGTCGTAGCGCTGGAAGATCCCCCGG
Source organism: Acidimicrobiia bacterium (assembly GCA_046496605.1). GTDB lineage: Bacteria > Actinomycetota > Acidimicrobiia > Spongiisociales > UBA5794 > SZUA-442. Next base: position 1,311 of record JAWOGV010000385.1, read on the forward strand.
ACGAACGAGCGGCGTGTGAACTGGTACACCAACGAGAGCTCGCTGACGTTGGCGGTGTACAAGCGACCGTCATCGACGTCGAGCTGCTGATAGGTGTGGTCGAGTGTGGCCACGAGATGGCGACCGATTCGGTACTCGACGGCCGGAGTCAGGCTGAGAACGCGACCCGCGCGGACGTTCGAGTAGTCGATCCGATCGCCGGCCTCCCATGCGACGTGGAGCCAGAGGTCGGGAATGGGACGGAAGCCGCCGCACCCGTTGAAATGGTGATCTCTGAACTCCTGATTCTGGAACGTCTTGTCGCCGATGATGGCGTTGACGTTGGCGTGGGATTGGAAGGGTCCCTGGTAGTTGAACCAGAAGGTGGCGTAGCGGTGCAGGGAATCGCCGTCAGGATCACGCTTCTCTTCAAGCCCGGATCCGACGTTGAGCATGGTGTACCAGTGTCCCGGATCGTGGTTCCAGGTGTGACCCCAACCGACGTCGGCGTAGTCGTAGCCGACCTGAGGCATGTAGCCGAGATCAGCTCGAAACCCTTCGGTCACCGTGTTGTATCTGGCGTACCAGTCCCACGTTCTGGTGTCGTGTGAGTAGTACACGTCGACCGCGCTGCCGTCGAAGGTCCCGTCCGGCTGTCGGTTCTCGTCCACCACCGCCGATGGGTAGGAGGTCCAGGACCCGAGCGCCTGGAAGCGGATCGAGTCCTTCGGGGTCGGCCGCAGGATTCCGTCGATGCCGGCCACCCGGTTGAAGTAGTCGTCACCTTCGCGGTTGGTGGCCAGCACGCCCAGGGTCGACGAGACGCCGATGTCGCGGCGGTAGCGGAGGGCGAAGCTGTCGGCCGGCTGGTCGAGGGAGCGGGAGCCCGACGACTCACTGCCCGGAAAGATGAGGTTGGTGATGGCGTCGCGGGCCACGAACACGCCGATGGCGTTGGATCCCAGCTTGCCGGTGAGCTTGGCGCCCCAATCGGGGTCGGCCACGGTGCGGGTGTGGACCGCGTTCAGGCGGGTCTGGAAGAGGTCGCCACCTTCCAGGAAGAACGGTCGCTTCTCAGGAAAGTAGAGGGCGAACTGGGTGTTGATGTCCAGCTGTGCGGCGTCGGCCTCGACCTGGGAGAAGTCCGGGTTCACGGTGCCGGTGAAGGTGAGGTCGGGGGTGAGCCCCCATGTACCGGTGACGCCGACCTCGAGGTCGGTTTCAGTCGAGGAGAACGAACCGTCGGGGAACCCCTCCCTGGTCTGGGTCGCGAGAGCGGAAACGGTCGGGTCGAGCTCGATGTTGCGGCCGGGAGAGGCGCCGGCGAAGCCCACCAGCCGGTCGGCCTGGCACAGGTAGCAGTTGTTGTTGCGATCGCGTGGGAACAGGCCGATTCGGTGATCCACGTCCCGTGGCCAGCTGCGGATCACGTCGATGTCCCAGATCTGCTCTCCCTCGCCCCGCTGGAATCGGAGGGAGCTGAACGGAATGACCATCTCGACCACATAGCCATCGGCGGTGATGCGACCGGCGGAGTCCCAGATCGTGTCCCAGCCGGCGTCCTCACCCTCCTGACTCTCAACGATGTCCGTCTGTGATCCGAGTGGATTGCAGATGAAGTCGAACATCCGACGCTGGTCGTTGAAGGTGCCAAGGACAATCCCGACCCAGTCGTCGCTTCCCAGACTGTCCCGATCGCTGACGCGGGCGCGGATCTGGGAAGGATCAGGGTCGTGGGCCACGAACGCCACGTACAGCGCCGACGGTCCGTAGGCGAGGAGTGCCTGGGTTCGAACCGGTGCGGGGATGTTCTCCCCGGGTCGGACCTCGAAGCGGGCTTCGAGGACCAGCGCGTCGCGCCACATCGGCTCGTCGAGGACGCCGTCGGCCCGGACCTGCGCGTCGACCAGGGGAACTCGGTGGATCGGGCGTGCGTCGTGATCGTCGGCTGCCGAGGCGGCGGAGGCGGTGAGCAGGAGCAGGACGAGCCAGTGATGGTGCACGATTCTCCCCTTCGGTCCCGGCGACGGCGATGATGGCCACGGTCGGCCAGCAGGTACGGTCCGACCTCGTTGGTGTGACAGGCCGGACGTTCGGCAGTCGTGCAGTAAGACGCGAAGAGGTGGGACAGGGTTGCAGTCGCCACTCCGGATCGGACGCGAAATCCACCGCAGCCGCCGGGAATCGCCCGGCGCGGACGACGCGCGCTC
>JAWOGV010000312.1:0-4529 GCA_046496605.1 Acidimicrobiia bacterium
TCGGTGAGATCGTCACGGTCTTCGGACGTGAGATCGGGTTCGCCATCGGTGTCGGAATCGCAGTCGGGTTGCTCGGCGCGGCAGTGATGCGGTACACCTCGCGACGCGGGTGGGCAGGTCGTGAAGGTCTCCAGATCTCCGTTCCCGTGCTTGCCATCCTCAGCTACCTCGTTGCCGACGCCGTCCATGGGTCGGGCTTCATCGCGGCGTTCGTCGCTGGATTCGTGTTCGGGTCGGTCATGCGTGCCGCCCACCCGCACATCACCGAGTTCGCGGAGACCACCGGTCACCTGCTGACGATGCTCGCCTTCTTCGTCTTCGGATCGCTCATCCTTGTGCCGTCACTCGAGTTCCTGACATGGCGCATGGTCGTGTACGCAGTGCTCAGCCTCACCGTCATCCGGATGGTTCCCGTGGGACTCGCGCTGATCGGTACGAAACTGGCAATGCCCTCCCAACTCTTCATCGGGTGGTTCGGACCGCGCGGTCTGGCTTCCCTCGTGTTCCTCGGGACCGTCGTCGTAGGGTCCCAGCCGGAGGCATCCGGCACTTTGGTCGCCGCTGGCGCCATCACCGTGGGGCTCTCCGTGGTGCTGCATGGCGTCACCGCCTGGCCGTGGTCCGTGCGATACGCAGCGCTGTGTTCACGACTTGCCGAGGACCCGGACGCAGGGTCGATGCCCGAGTTCGGTGCCGTCACGCACATGCCCCCACGGCGTCTCGCTAAACCGATGTCGCATCGCAGCTGAGCGAACACCGACCGGTTGCCAGGGGTTCAACTCGCTCGGTATGGGCCCCCGAGTGCCGGACGCTCGTCGGGCTCGCCCTTGACGGGCCACATCGACATCGCCCTCTCGGCCATCGCCGTGATCGTCAGCGATGGGTTCACTCCGAGGTTTGCGCCGATTGCCGCACCGTCAACGACATGGAGGCCATCATGGCCGAAGACCCGGTGGTAGGCATCGATGACACCTTCAGCGGGCGTCGCGCCGATGGGCGCACCACCGAGGATGTGGGCCGTCGTCGGCGTGTCGAGGAGCACTTCGTTGATCGATCCCATGGCGTCCCCACCCATGATCGTTGCCGCCACCCTCGCTGCATCGTTGGCCTCGGGTATGTAGCTCGGATTCGGATCCCCGTGCCCCTGCTCCGACGCCAGGCGCGACCACAACAGCCTGCGCTTTCGAAACAGCCGCAGGCTGTTGTCCCTGCTCTGCATGACGAGGAGGATGACGCTGCGCTCGGACCAGTGCCATACGGAGAGTGAGCGGAGGAACCGGATCGGGTGCCGAAGCACGGACCGCAGGAACCTGAGCTGGCGAGGCGCACCGGGACCGCCGTCGACCAGCATCGTGGAGAGCAGGCCCAGGACGTTCGAGCCCTTCCCGTAGCGGACGGGCTCGATGTGCGTGTCGCTCGCGAGGTGGATGGAGGAGCTGATCGCGACGCCCTTCGAGTAGTCGACCGAGCGCGTTCGCGCAACAGATCCGACCAGGGCCTCGCTGTTGGTTCGGGTCTGGTAGCCGAGGCGTTCGGAGATGTTCGGCAGCCTTCCCCGTTCGGCGAGTTCGAGGAGCAGCCGGGTCGTTCCGAGGGCACCTGCGGAGAAGATCACCTGATCGGCCACATAGGTGCGGCGGGACCGACGCCATCCGGGTTGCTTGGCGATCACCTCCCAGCGGGTGCCGCTACGCCGAACATCGACCACCTGCTGGAGCGGTTCGACCACAGCGCCGTTGCGTTCAGCGAACCAGAGGTAGTTCTTGTCGAGGGTGTTCTTCGCCTCATGGCGACACCCGACCATGCAGTTGCCGCACCCGATGCACCCCGACCGATCGGGGCCCGATCCGCCGAAGTACGGATCCTCGACCGCGACCCCCGGTTCACCGAAGAACACCGCCACGGGTGTCGGCCGGTAGGTCCCTTCGACGCCGAAGTGCTGTGCGATCCCGCGGATCACACCGTCCGCGGCAGTGTCGTTCGGATTCTCAACGACTCCCAGCATCGCCCGTGCGGTGTCGAACCATGGATCGAGTTCGACCCTCCAGTCCGTGATGCCGGCCCACTGCGGATCCGTGTAGAAGGCGGGATGCGGTTCGTAGTGGGTGTTCGCATAGACGAGCGAGCCTCCGCCGACCCCCACGCCCGAGAGGATCATGATGTCGCGGAGCAGGCTGATCCGCTGGATACCGAGCATCCCGAGCTTTGGGAACCAGAGCGACTTGCGAACATTCCAGTTCGTCTTCGGGAAGTCGGTCGAGGCCCACCGCTTCCCTGCCTCGAGGACACAGACGGAGTAGCCCTTCTCGGTCAGGCGATGCGCAGCGACGCTTCCACCGAAGCCCGAGCCAACGATGACAACGTCGAATGTCCGGGTGCCCGCCACGCCACCACGCTAACCAATCCGGATTGCACCTGTCAGATGACGGCTGAACCCCACACGGGGAGGAACGCGCCGTTGATGACCTTGGATTCCTCGCTGGCGACGAAGTTCAGGACGTCGGCGATCTCGTTTGGCTGTGGCCAGTTCACGTAGTCGGCGTACGGCAGAGCGGACCGGGTCGCATCCGTGTTGATGACGGACGGAAGGAGCGCGTTGCATGTCGTGTTCGTGTCGAGGAGCTCGATGGCGATGGACTTCGCGAGGGCGAGCACTCCCGCCTTCGCGACGTTGTAGGCAGCTTGTCCCGCCGGCGAATCGAGCGCGTGCTTGGAGCCCATGAGCACGATGCGACCCCAATCATCACTCATGTGCGGGATGGCTGCCCGTGCAGTGTTCCATGCGGTCCTGAGGTTCAGGTCGAGCATGCGGTCGAGCCTGACGTCATCCGTCTCGGCGACATCCCTGCCTCCGGCCCAGCCACCGACGAGGGACGCCATCACGTTGATCGACCCGAAGGCCTCGACGGCCTCCGTCACGAACGCATTGACGGCGGGAGCGTCGGTGCAGTCGACGCGGCGAAGGATGAGGCGATCCTCGTCGAGGTCGAGCTGCTCCTCGAGCACCGTCGCCTCGTCCGGCATGAGGTACGTTGCGGCAATCCGGAAACCGCGGTCGATGAGCCTGGGAACCAGGCACCGTCCAACGGAACCGGTTCCGCCGGGGATGATGGCGACGGGGGCAGGTGTCATGGGCGACACCCTAGCCCGGAGCGGGCGAGGTGGAGTGGCGCAGCCATCGGCGGCGACGCGTGGTACGATCGTCGGGCGTTGCAGACCCGAACACGGAGGAACGTAATGGCGTCCATCACGCTCGAGGATATCGGCAAGATCTACCCGGACGGAACCCGCGCGGTCGGTTCGGTGAACATCGACGTCGTTGATGGGGAATTTCTCGTACTCGTCGGTCCCTCGGGATGTGGCAAGTCGACCGTGCTTCGGATGATCGCCGGCCTCGAGGACATCTCCGAGGGGAAGATGACGATCGGTGACAAGGTCGTCAACGACATCCCGCCGAAGGACAGGGACATCGCGATGGTGTTCCAGAACTATGCCCTGTACCCGCACATGTCGGTGTACGACAACATGGCGTTCGGTCTCAAGCTACGCAAGATGCCGAAGGACGAGATCGATCGTCGGGTCAAGGGGGCGGCCGAGACGCTCGAGATCACCGAGTTCCTCGACCGCAAGCCGAAGGCGCTCTCGGGTGGCCAGCGCCAGCGTGTTGCCATGGGTCGAGCGATCGTGCGCGAACCGAAGGCATTCCTGATGGATGAGCCGCTGTCGAACCTCGACGCGAAGCTGCGGGTCCAGATGCGTACCGAACTCGGTCGCCTCCACCACCGGCTCAACACAACGACCGTGTACGTCACCCACGATCAGGTCGAGGCCATGACCCTCGGCCACCGGGTGGCGGTGCTTCGGGCGGTATCGCAGAAGCGCCCGTTCAACCTCCAACAGGTCGCTCCGCCGACCGAGCTCTTCAACAACCCCGCGAACCTCTTCGTTGCGGGGTTCATCGGGTCGCCGGCGATGAACATGGTGTACGGGACGTTGAGCCGCGAGCACGATGGGACCTGGCTCAGCTTCGCGGATTTCCGGATCCGCGTCGATCAGCCAGCGCTCGACTCCCATCCCGGCATCGACGACTACTTCGGTAAGGAGATCGTCGTCGGGATCAGGCCGGGAGCATTCGAGGACGCGAGGGTCGCCGGACATCATCCGGACCGAACGATCCGCGTCACGACGGATGTCAACGAGCTGCTCGGGTCGGAGTCCTACGCGCACTTCATGCTCGACACGCCGCCAGTCGTGACCCCCGACATCGAGGAGCTCCTCGCGGACAGCGGAACGGATGCGTCGTCCCTCGGCGGCAAGTCGAAGTTCACGGCACGTGTCAACGCTGATGTCCCGGTACCCGACGCCTCCGACGTCGACCTCGTCATCGAGACGGACAAACTCCACTTCTTCGATCTGGCGACATCCGACAAGATCGGGTACAAACCCTGGGACTGACGCCGGGCTGAGAGCGCTACTCGCGATCGACGATCGGATGGGTTGTCTTCGCGACGCGTATGCCGAGCGGTGAG
>JAWOGV010000332.1:0-10204 GCA_046496605.1 Acidimicrobiia bacterium
GGGTGGTCGTGGTCCGAGGAGGACCAGCTCGAATCCGATGTCGGCATCGACCAATCGACAGATCGCGTCTGCGAACGCATCCGGGTCCTTGTCGTGGTCCCAGCGGTGGTTCCACAGAACCCTCGGCCGACCATTTCGTGCGGTTCGTGGACGGATCCACGAGAGGTCGACGCCGACCGTCAGCACCTCGCTGCGGGAGGCGACCTCGTCGATCAGGTGGTCGTGATTCATATCAGGGAAATTGCGCAACAGCCGAGGCAGTGCCTCGAAGAACACGCTGTGGTGGTACTCCGAGTTGAACAGGACCCTGTCAGCGGAGTAGGCAGACAGCCAGTTGGTGAATGCATAGGACAGGTCGGTGTCTCCTCCGTCGGGAGACGGATAGGTGAACTGGGACTCATGGAAGTAGAGCGCGACGGGCACGTCGCCGATGGAATCGCGGGTGAAGAACCGGAAGTGCGCGACGTCGGTCATGTCGGTGACCAGGACGAGGTCCGGTACCCAGGCACCCAGTGAGCCGATGGATCGGGAGAGGGTCAACGCGGATCCGCGCATCCTCCACTTCCACCATCTCCCGGGATGGGTGAGCATGCGGACCTCGTGTCGGCTGCGCGCCGCGTACCCCTCGGCCCACGCACGGTGGGACCCATCGAAGTAGGGCTCGACGAGCAGAATCCTCATGGTGTCGATACCTTCCGGCTCCTGCCCACTGAGGTCACCCCTTCCGGCACGGTAGAGTACCGAGCCCGGTTCGCACCTCCGGAGCCTCGTGGTTGCGCCCCGACCGACCGGAGGTGGAGCACCATGTTCGCCAACCATTCACGGATCGGAGAGGCCGCGCCCGACGCCCTCCCGTGCATGTTGGCGTGGCCAGTCGAGGCGACCGGATGAGCGACTCGATCACGACCGAAGTAGGTCGTCGCCGCACCTTCGCGATCATCTCCCATCCCGACGCCGGCAAGACCACCCTGACGGAGAAGTTGCTGCTGTATTCGGGAGCGATCGCGGAGGCAGGTGCGGTGAGAGCTCGTGCCGGACGTCAACGCGACGTGACCTCGGACTGGATGGAGATGGAGCGCGAACGCGGCATCAGCATCACCTCGACCGTCCTCCAGTTCCCGCACGACGACCTCGTGTTCAACCTGCTGGATACGCCGGGCCACAGGGATTTCTCCGAGGACACCTACCGGGTGCTCTCCGCAGTGGATGCCGCAGTGATCGTCCTCGACGCAGCTCGAGGTATCGAGTCCCAGACGCTGAAGCTGTTCCAGGTGGCACAGACCCGTGGTCTGCCTCTCATCACCTTCGTGAACAAGATGGACCGGCCAGGGCTCGGTCCGTTGGCGATCATCGACGACATCGAGGACCAGCTCGGGATCATCGCCACACCTGTCACGTGGCCCGTGGGCAACGGCTCCGAGTTCGAAGGTGTCGTCGACCGAAGGGATGGGTCTTTGTGGAGATTCGAGCGCACAGCGCGCGGTGGGACCATCGGCGGCGAGGAGCAGGCTTCGTTGGACGCCGTCACCAACGAGTCAGCGCGTGAGCACGCCGTCCAGGAGTTGGGCCTCCTCGACGCGATCGGTGCAGACCACGATCAAAAGCGATTCCTCGCGGGGGAGTCGACCCCGGTCTTCTTCGGCTCGGCACTGTGGAACTTCGGCGTCAGGTTCCTCCTCGACGCGATCGGGGAGATCGCCCCAGCGCCCCAACCGAGGCTCGGGCGCACAGGAGAGGCACATCCCCTCGAGGGTGAGTTGTCCGGTTTCGTATTCAAGATCCAGGCGAACCTCGACGCACGGCACCGTGATCGGATCGCGTTCATGCGGATCTGCTCCGGTCGGTTTGACCGTGGCATGTCGCTGATCAACCACCGCACAGGGCGGAGCCTCTCGACCAAGCATGCCCATCAGGTCTTCGGAAGGGATCGTGAGACGGTCGACATCGCGTATCCGGGGGACGTCGTGGGGTTGGTCAACGCCACGGACCTGAGGATCGGCGACAGTCTCAGCGTGGACGGGAAGGCCTTGTTCCCGCCGATTCCGACGTTCGCACCCGAACACTTCCGGATCGCCCGCAACGTGGACACCGACAAGTACAAGCAGTTCCGGAGAGGTATCTCCCAGCTCGACGATGAGGGGGTCATCCAGGCCCTCAACACGTTCGAGGGGGGAGAACGCGAACCCATCCTCGCCGCAGTCGGGGAGCTGCAGTTCGAAGTGGCTGCACACAGACTCACGAACGAGTTCGGCGCAAGCCCACGCTTCGAGGCCGCCCCCTACACGGTGGCTCGACGTACCGATGTCCCAGGGAAGGTGATCCTTGCGGGGCGCCGTGGGGTCGAGATCGCGACCCGCACCGATGGCACGATCCTCGCCCTGTTCACAAGCCAGGCATGGCTCGACGCCGCCCACCGCGACCATCCCGGGATGACCCTGGACCCCATCGTCGGAGTGTGAGCGGGGACCCCGACCCCGGGCGAGTTGGCTTGGTCACTGGTGTCGCTCGGTTGCCTCGACCTGTGCATCCAGATCGGGCGGCGCCAGATCGGCACTGTGGAAGTCGGCGGTGAGCGGGAGTGCCAAATGGAGATCTGTTCCCAGGCAGAGCTCAACCGTCGCGGCGAGCACGATGAAGTCGAGAACATGGCCACCTCGGCTCCGGGCTGCGTCGATGAAGTGGAGATGCCCGCCGGGCACGCCGATGCCTCTCTCGAACGCCGGTGTCTGGAACCCCACCATCACACCCTCGACGGGTGCCATGCGGATAACGGGCTCTCCGCGCGTCACCTCGGCAAGCGGACGGTATGGCCGTTCTTGGCGCACCACGTTGCGCACCGAGACCTCGGCGAAGCGCCCAGTGATGCGAGCGGCCAACAGGTAGTTCTTCGTGCCGGTGAGCGACGTGATGAGCTCGGCGAGGTCGGGGGGAGTCGTATCGGGGGGCACTTCCGCAACGATGTCGGGCACGAAGTCCGTGACGATCGCAAACGGCGTGAGCTCGCCGGGCGCGACAGGGGTCGCCGTGCCATCTGCCCGGAGGCGGTAGCACAGGGATTCGAGGACGATCATCTCCCCGTCGAGAGCATTGAACGTTCCCAGGCCGAAGTCGCCCTGACCGAGCAGGTCGCCGATGCGCATGTCGCCGTCGTACACGCCATCGAGCAGAGCGGCCACGAGGCTCGTCTGGAAGACCCGATGGCGCTCCCCGATCTTGCGTAACTGGCGCCCCGGGAGAGGACGTGAGTTGCGCAAGAAGGGGGTCTCGGGTTGCATCGTGGGTGGATGCTAGGAGCACATCACGGTGTGCCATGTTCTTGCGTAACTGGCGCCCCGGGAGAGGAGGTGAGTCACGCAAGAACGGGGGCTCGGGGGAGTTCGATGAGTCGTTAGCATGGCTAATGATGTTGGATGACCCGCAGTCGCCTGAACTCACCGTTACCGAGGAGGCGCTCGCCGATGCGCTCAGGCTCGTCATCGGGCGCATCGCTCGACGGCTCCGCCAGCAGTCCCTCGGCGACATGACGCCGTCCCAACGATCGGTGCTCGCATCCCTCGATCGCCACGGATCCCTGCGAATCGGCGAACTCGCACGAATCGAGAACATCAGTGCGCCGAGCCTCAGCGGGATCGTCGGGAGGCTCGAGTCCCGAGGATTCGTCACCCGAACCGGCGATCCCGAGGACGCGCGCTCGACACTCGTGGAGGTGACGCCGATCGCCGTCGAGGCGCTCGCCGAGGCCCGGGTGGAGAGGAACGCCTTCCTCCGCCGGAGGCTCTCCACCGTCAGCGAGGAGGAACGCGAAGTCCTCGCCAGGGCGGTGTCCCTCCTCGAGGCAATTGCGGAGTTCCCGTGACGACGGCAGCGGCGACGATTCGCCGGACGTTCGCGTCGTTGTCGATTCGGAACTTCCGCTGGTACTTCCTGGGCCAGGCGGTGTCGCTCCCGGGGACGTGGATGCAGGCCATCGGCCAGTCCTGGCTCGTCCTCGAGCTCACCGGAAGCGGCACGGCGGTGGGCCTTGTGACCGCTCTGCAGTTCCTCCCCATGCTGTTCCTCGCCCCGTGGGGAGGGGTCATCGCCGACCGCTTCGACAAACGACGCCTCTTGTTCTTGACCCAGTCTCTCGCCGGCCTGCTCGCCGCCATCCTCGGGATCATCGTGGTGATCGACGTGGTCGAGTTGTGGATGGTCTACGTCCTCGTGGGAAGCCTTGGTCTGGTCGCCAGCCTCGACGTTCCCGCGCGCCAAACCTTCATCATGGAGATGGTGGGCCGTGATGCGGTGACCAATGCGGTCTCGCTCAACTCGGTGCTCGTGAACGCGGCACGGATCGTCGGCCCTGCCATTGCCGGCGCCCTGATCGTGACGGTCGGCATCGGCGCATGCTTCATCGTGAACGCGCTGTCGTATGGCGGGATCCTCGTCGCCCTCGTTCTCATGCGACCCCACGAGCTATCCCGCCCCGAACCCCAGCCCCGACGGCGCGGTCAGTTGAGGGAGGGCATTCGGTATGCCGCTGGTGAGCGGGCAGTCCTCATCCCCCTGTTGATGATGGCGGTGGTGGGGACGTTCGCCTACGAGTACCACGTCGTGCTGCCGTTGTTCGCGCGGTTCACCTTCGAAGGGGACGCGGGCACCTTCGCTGCCATGACGGCAGCCATGGGTGCGGGTGCGGTCGTGGGCGGCCTCTTGACAGCGTCGCGCCGATCGCGTACCGCTGCCTCGCTCGCACTCGTAGCGATGGCCTTCGGCGCCCTGCAGCTCATGGCGGCAGCCGCACCGACGTACGGTCTCTCCCTCCTCGCTCTGGCACTGCTGGGTGCGGCGAGTATCAGCTTCCTCGCACTGGGCAACGCAACCCTGCAGCTCAACGCCGCTCCGGAGATGCGTGGCCGGGTAATGGGCCTGTGGGCGGTCGCGTTCCTCGGCTCGACGCCGATCGGGGGGCCCATCGCCGGTTGGATCGGCGAGCACATCGGACCGCGCTTCGCTCTCGGCCTCGGTGGCGTGGTCACGATCCTCGCAGGGGTCCTTGCGTACCGGGCACTCTCCTTGATCGACCGCGGCGAAAGCGACGTGGGCTTGACGGTTCCCGCTGCCAAGCTGGGACCCTGAGTCCGCACACGCTTCGAGCGCTATGCGCTCGAAGGGCGCTACGACTCGGTGGGAGCTGTGACATAATCCTCGGGTGCGGCTGCCCCTTCCCCCGGAGTCCCTTCCGGAGTTCCCCGTCGTCTCGACCGGGACGCTTCCTCCACCCGCTGAGGTCACGACGCTCGTCGATGAGGCGTTTGCACGATACGCCACCGAGAAGGACGGGACGGTCGCCGACTACATCCCAGCACTGGCCGCCGCATCCCCCGACCACTTCGGTATCAGCGTCACCGACGTCACCGGTCGCACCCACGTCACCGGCGACGCTGATACGCCATTCTCGATCCAGAGCATCTCCAAGCCCTTCGTCTTCGCGCTCGTGTGCGAGGTGCTCGGATCTGTTGCAGCGCAGGAGTTCCTCGGTGTGAACAGCACCGGGTTGCCCTTCGACTCGGTGATGGCGATCGAGCTGAACCAGGACCGAACGGGAAACCCCATGGTGAACGCCGGTGCGATCGCCACGACCAGCCTCGTCCCCGGCGAGACACATGAGGCGAGGTGGGGTTTCGTGCGCGACGGACTCTCACGCTTCGCAGCGCGCGACCTCACACTCGACGAGGAGGTCTACGTCTCGGAGTCGGCAACGAACGCCAGGAACCGGGGCATCGCCCGTCTCCTCGACGGCTACGGGCGAATGCACGGCGATCCGGACGAGGCCGTGGACATCTACACCCGACAGTGCTCGCTGACCGTGACGGCACGGGACCTTTCCGTGATGGGCGCCACGCTCGCCGATGGCGGCGTGAACCCCGTGACAGGCGTCAGGGTCGTTGATGCCCGAACGTGTTGGCGAGTGCTGGCTGTGATGTCGACCGCCGGCCTGTACGAGCAGACGGGGGATTGGCTCTGTGAGATCGGCCTCCCGGGCAAGAGCGGCGTCAGCGGCGGGATCGTCACGATCTCACCGGGGAAGGGAGGGCTCGGCACCTACTCGCCACCGCTGGATCGCGCGGGAAACAGCGTGCGCGGTCAGCTCGTCGCCCGGTTCCTCTCCGACCGACTCGGCCTGAACATCTTCACATCGACGGACGCAAACACCTCCTGATCCCTCTCCGGCGGCCGCACCTCCGCTGAGGGTGTGATCGGTCCTTCCTCTTGCGCCGGCGACATGTCATCGCACGAGTAATGTGCCTCAACGCATTCGAGCGCTGAGGAGGCATGAATCGTGATTGCGGCGTTCACGGGGAGGTCGACCTTCGACCCCGTTCCATCCGTGTCGGCGATGCGGTCGTTGGACGTCGCGGTCGCCTCGGAGCCGCCGACCGGGGCGACGACGGGTTGGTTCGTGTCACCGGGCGGTCCCCTTCCGGGGGCCGTCGACTGGGGCAATCTCGAGGCGGTCGGATTCCACGGCAAGGTCGGCCAGACCCAGGTCATCCCTCCACGGGGAGGCGAAGCCATAGTCGTCGTCGGTGTCGGTGGAGTGTCGGATCTCACCCCCGACATCCTGCGCGATGCTGCCGCGGCCTTCTCGCGAGCCACCAGCTCCGAGGGCACGCTCGCGATGCATCTCCCCGAGGACATCCCGCCTGCAACGTCGGCACAGATGGTCGTGGAGGGCACAACGCTGGCGCGGTACCGCTACGACGCCCTCAAGCGGAAGGCGAGCGTGACCCCGATCGATTCGCTCACCCTCGTGACCGATGCACGCGCCGAGGCCGAGGAGGGAGCAGCGAAGGGCGTTGCGATGTCGGAGGCCGCCCAGATCGCCCGTGACCTCGCGAACACGCCACCTGCACTACTCACCGCACTCAAGATGGCAGAGGTTGCCGAGATCCACGGCCACGAACGCGGACTGGACGTCGAGATCTTCGACATTGCGGCGCTCGTCGAGATGGGGTGCGGCGGCCTGTTGGGTGTCAACGCAGGAAGCCACGAGCCTCCCGCCATGATCAAGGTGATCTACGTCCCCAAGGATGAGCCGAAGGCGACGTTGACCCTCGTCGGCAAGGGGATCATGTACGACGCCGGAGGCATCGCCCTCAAGCCCGCGGACGAGGTCCATGCCACGATGAAGAACGACATGTCGGGCGCAGGTGCGATCCTCGGTGCGATGCTGAACCTCGGTCGCCTCGGCTGTGAGAACAAGGTCATCGGGTACCTCATGTGCACCGACAACCGGCCGTCGGGTACCGCGTTGGCGATGGGCGACGTCCTCACCGTTCGCGGTGGCACGACGGTCGAAGTGAAGAACACCGACGCAGAGGGGCGGCTCGTGATGGCAGACGCCCTGGTCCTTGCGACGGAGGAGGACACCGACGCCATTGTCGACATTGCGACACTCACCGGCGCCAGCATGAGGGCCCTCGGAACACAGATCGCCGGCGTCATGGGCAATGACGCGGGCCTCGTTGGCCAGGTCGAGGCTGCAGCCCGCGCAACGGACGAACCGGTGTGGGAGCTACCCCTCGCTCACCGGTACAGGCCTGAACTCGACTCGGACATCGCGGACATCAAGAACCTCGGCGGTCCGAATGCCGGCGCCATCACTGCCGCACTCTTCCTCGAGGAGTTCGTCGCGGGGAAGCCTTGGGCCCACATCGACATCGCCGGCACGGCACAGAACGACTCCGACTCGTCGTGGAGACCGCCGGGGTGCACGGGATTCGGTGCGCGACTGCTCGCAGAACTCTCCGTCGACTTCGTCCCGACCGTCAGGAGTGCCCCGTGACCGACACCGCAACCGAACGAGCACCTGAGAAGAAGTCCCTCAACGACCGGATGCTCGCGAGGATCGAATCCGTCGGCAACAAGGTCCCGCACCCGGTGATCATGTTCTTGTACCTGATCGCGGTCATTGCGGTCCTGTCAGCCGTGCTCGCATTCTTCGATGTGAGTGTGACGGAGGAGATCGCAGAGCCGGTGCCGAAGCAGGAGCTTGCGGACCTCCGCGACGCGCTCGGAGGGTCGATCATCGCGTACGACGTGTTCACGGGGCAGGAAGCGATCATCCCCGACTACATCATCAGGGAGGAGACGATCCCGGTTCGCAGCCTCCTCAGCATCGATGGACTCCGGTTCATGCTCTCGTCGATCGTGACGAACGTTGCGAATTTCGGGGTGATCGCGGTCATTCTCGTCGCCATGGCAGGTGTCGGCGTCGCCGAGGTCTCGGGCCTGATGGCCTCCTTGATCCGGAAGCTGGTCGCTGTCGCCCCGCGCCAGCTGATCGCGTTCATCCTCATCTTCATCGGTGTGCTCTCGAGCGTCGCAACCGATGCCGGATACCTCATCCTCATTCCCCTGTCCGCCACGGCATTCCTGACCATCGGGCGTCACCCCCTTGCGGGCATTGCCGCCTCGTTCGCCGGGGTCAGCGCGGTGTTCGCCGTGAACATCCTCATCACGCCGACGGATGCCATGCTCACCGAAATCACGAACGCCGCCATCAGCCTCTCCGGCGGCGAATCGATCGACATCACGGCAAACCTCTTCTTCGCAGCCGCCTCGTCGATCGTGCTCGCCCTCGTCGCAGTCGTGATCACGACCCGTCTCATCGAACCGAGGCTCGGCTCGTATGACCCGAGCGACGGCGATCCAACCTGGGTGTCGATCGACGAGACAGCTGACGAGGAGGCGGTCGCCGCGGACTCCAGGGGCCTTCGTTGGGCGACCTGGGGGTTTGTCGGAACCATCGCGGCGATCGCGCTGCTGACCCTGCCTCCCGGTGCGCCGCTGCGGGATCCGACGACAGGGGACATCATCGGCCCGACGCCGTTCATGGCGAGCCTGATCTTCCTGATCACGATGGTCTTCCTCGTCGCGGGCATCGCGTACGGGTTCGGTGCGGGAACGTTCTCCAATCGCAACCAGATCGTGGAAGCCGTGACGAAGACCTTTGCCGGCCTTTCCGGCCTGATCTTCATGCTGGTGATCATCGCCCAGTTCATCGCGTTCTTCAATTACTCGAACATGCCTCGGGTCGCCGCGGTCGAGATGGCGGGTGTTCTCGAACGGTCCAGCATCGCGGCGCTCCCGCTCCTCGTCGGCTTCATCCTGGTGATCGTGGTGCTGAACCTGATCCTTCCGGGCGTGGTCCCGAAGTGGGCCATCTTCGCGCCCGTGTTCATTCCCATTTTCGTCCGGCTCGATGTCGCTCCACAGACGCTGCTGGCCGCATATCGAATCGGCGACGGTCCGACGAACGTGCTGACGCCCCTCATGGTGTACCTGCCGTTCATCCTCATCGTGGCGCAGCGATACAAGAAGGACGCGGGCCTCGGAACCATCGTGGCGATGATGCTGCCGTACGCCCTGGGAATCCTCGTCGCATGGGTGGGGCTGTTCGTGGTCTGGTTCCTCCTCGGCATACCGCTCGGACCCGGAGCTCCGGTCAACCTTTGATCGCCGAAGCATGGTGACGACTCCCGGTTCGGGTTGGGAACGCCTCCGTATCCCATGAACGACGACGCAGCGGCCATCGACACGTTCATCGCCGAACTCGGTGTTGCGCTGATCCGATCCGGCGAGACCGTCGACGAGGTCCAAGCCGAGCTCCTTGCCGCGGCGCGAGCACTGGGTGCCGACGACATCGAGGTCATGGCGCTGCCGACCCTGCTCATGGTGCAGTCGAGCCGTGGTCAGCACCTCCGTCCCAGGCTACGACCCGTCAGTGAGGCTCCGCTGAGGCTCGATCAGGTCGGAGCGGTGTACGGCCTCCTCCAGCGCGCTCGGATGGGAGACGTCGACCCTGAAGAGGGCCTCGAGCTTCTCCGGAGATTCGATGCGATGCCTGCGTCGTACGGTCGTGTCGGTAGGTCACTCGGTCTCGGCGTCCTCTCGATGGGCTTCGCACTCATGCTCCAGCCGACGCCCGGAGGAGCGGTGATCGCGTTCATCCTCGGCACGCTCGTCGGATTCGCACTCACCCAGGGCATCGAGGAGCTGCGTCCGATCCTTCCGACCCTCCTGTCATTCCTTGTCGCCGCTGCGGTCTTCGTGTTGGCGGATCTGTACGACGGCGCGAACCCGATTCGCACACTGATCGCTCCGCTCGTGATCCTCCTCCCCGGTGCGGCGATCACGGCAGGCACGATCGAACTCGCCG
>JAWOGV010000333.1:0-2799 GCA_046496605.1 Acidimicrobiia bacterium
GCCGACCCTGCGTGGAAGGAGCTGTTCGTCCACCCGCGCTCGGCCTCGGGAGTCCTCATCCAGTTCGCCGAGTTCCGGGAGAAGGGATGAACCGAAGCGACGGCGTGACCGTCATGGTCGTGCCCATCCGCGACTTCGCCGGCATGACGCGGCTCTCGGGCGCCCTCACGTCAGAGGCGCGATCCGCGCTCGCGATGGAACTGGCCCACCGTGTCGTTCGGGCGGGTGTCGGTGCGGGCCTCGACGTCAGGGTCGTGACCGGAGACCCGACGGTCGAGACCTGGTGCGAACACATTGGCGTCACCGTTGTCGACGATCCGGGAACCGGCCTCGATGGAGCTGCGAACACGGGTGTGGCTGGTGCGGGCGAAGGCCCATGGATCGTCGTCCATGCCGACCTCCCGTTCGTGACAGCCGAGGCGCTCAACGACGTCGCTCACACCGTCCGACACAGCCATGTCCTCGTGCCGAGTGCCGACGGCGGCACGAACGTCGTCGGCGGTCGGGGGACGTTTGCATTTTCCTTCGGCCCTGGATCGTTCACACGCCACTTCGCCTCATGTCCCGAAGCCGAAGTCGCTCCCTCGCGGGCACTGTCCGTCGATATCGACACGGCGTTCCACCTAGCCGCATACCTCGCGATCGAGCCCGCTTCTACCCTCTCGACATGACGAAGAACACGTACGACCAACTCGGTTCCGTCCATGAGTCTCTGGAAACGCCGCTGCGCGTCCTGACGATCGGCGCCCATCCCGACGATGCGGAGTTCGGGGCGGGAGCAACCCTCGCTCGGTGGGCGAACGAGGGCACCGACGTGACAATGTGCATCGTCACCGACGGATCGAAGGGTTCCTGGGATCCGTCTGAGGACTCCGCCGACCTGATCGAGCGCCGGAGGCGGGAACAGGAGATGGCCGCGTCCGTCCTCGGCGCATCGAGGGTCATCCACCTCGGGCACGTCGATGGGGAACTCGAGTACACGATGGAGCTGCGCATGGAGATCGGCCGCCAGATCCGCATCTTCCGGCCCGATATCGTCCTCAGCCATGACCCCTGGCAGCGCTACCAGATGCACCCCGATCATCGCGCGACAGGCCTGGCGGCCGTGGACGGCGTCGTTGTCGCGCGCGAGCCCCGCGCACTCACGGACTTCGGCGAACCCGCCCATCGCCCCTCGACGCTCCTGCTGTGGTCGGCCGACGAACCCGACCACGCGGAGCCGATCACCGATCGCTGGTTCGCAACGAAGATCGAGGCACTGCTGTGCCACTCGTCCCAGACGGTGACGACGATGGGGGACGCGGAGCGAGGAGACGAGGAGCGTGCGCGGTTCATCGAGCGGCTGCAAGACTGGCACCGTGTCGCCGGCGACAGGTTCGGCTTGGGGCCGTGCGAGATGTTCAAGCGGCTGACACCGTAGGGAGGGATCATGGCCGTTCTCGTACTCGGCGCAGGTATCGTCGGTTCCGCCGCGGTATGGGACCTGCGTCGTCGGGGTTGGGATGTCACGGTCGCCGACGTCGACGACGAGACGGTCGCTCGGGTGGCGAACGCCTACGGCGCCACAGCAGCGACCATCGATGTCTCGAGCGGGAAGGGCCTCATCGAGCTCCTGTCCCTCCATGAGGTCGTCGTCTCCGCGGTCCCCTACCGGCTCGGCTACGCCGTGGCGTCCGCTGCCGTCGCCACCTCGACCCACTACCTCGACTTCGGGGGGAACCCGACGGTCGTTGCCGCACAGAAGCGGCTGCACGCGGACGCGCACGCCATCGGCGTCATGATCGTCCCCGACTGCGGCCTCGCACCGGGGCTCGCGAACGTCCTCGGAGAGGACCTCATCGCCTCGGCGTCACCGGAACCCATCGACTCGATCCAGATCCGCGTCGGTGCCCTGCCGCAGCAGCCGCTCGGCGTCCTCGGCTATCAACTTGCGTTCAGCCCCGCCGGCCTCATCAACGAGTACGCGGAGCCGTGCGAGGCCCTGATCGATGGTCGGCACGCGACGATCGAACCGCTGTCACGCTTCGAGGACGTTGCCTGGCCGACCTGGGGACCGCTCGAGGCGTTCTCCACGGCCGGTGGGACGTCGACGATGTGCATCAGGCACGAGGACCGGGTGTCGTCACTCGAGTACAAGACCCTGCGGTATCCGGGTCACGGAAGGATCTTCAGGGCTCTGTACGAGATGGGCATGTTCGACGAGACCCCACACCACGTCGATGCGCTCGACCTTGCGCCGCGTGCCGTCCTGCTCGAGGCGCTCAACCGGAACCTGCCGCGCGACGGTGAGGACATCGTCCTCATCCGTGTGTGGCGCGACCAAGCTGGCGTCCGTACGACGCTCGAGGTCGTCGACACGGCTCACGGGGCTTTCTCCGCCCTTGCACGGACGACCGCATTCCCTGCGACCGCGCTCGCCGACCTGATCATGCGCGGGGCGGTGTTCCGTCCCGGGGTCCTGACCATGAACGAGGCGGTGACCGGCACGGAACTGCTGCCTGAACTCTCACCGCTCGGCATACGCGTCGCGAAGACAACCCATCCGATCGTCGATCGCGAGTAGCGCACTCAGCCCGGCGTCAGTCCCAGGGCTTGTACCCGATCTTGTCGGATGTCTCCAGATCGAAGAAGTGGAGCTTGTCGGTCTCGATGACGAGGTCGACGTCGGAACCGTCGGGTACCGGGACATCAGCGTTGACACGCGCCGTGAACTTCGACTTGCCGCCGAGGGACGACGCATCTGTTCCGCTGTCCGCGAGGAGCTCCTCGATGTCGGGGGTCACGACTGGCGGCGTGTCG
>JAWOGV010000382.1:0-3365 GCA_046496605.1 Acidimicrobiia bacterium
ATGCGAATGTGTCCGCCCGAGGTGATGAAGGTCGAGCGGGACTACGTGGCCCTCCTCGACGTGGTCGACTCTGTGGCCGTCGTCGAGGGACGCCTCGTGATGTCGGCAGGCGGGGATCCGGTGCTCGTGTTCGAGCGTGTGGGCTTCCACGTCCCCGGCACATGGCGCCTCGACTCGTACAACAACGGCAGGCAGGCGATGGTTTCGGTACAGCCCGATACGGAGATCACCGCCGTCTTCGACGACGAGGGCACCGTGACGGGGTCGTCGGGATGCAACAGGTATCGTGCCGAATACCGGGCAGCCGCCGGGATGATGGCCGTCGGGCCTCCCGTGGGGACGCGCATGATGTGCCAGGAGCCGTCCGGTGTCATGGACCAGGAGCGCCGATACCTGGAGGCCCTCTCGGAGATCTCACGCTACGAGTTCGACGACGACGGGGCGATGCGGTGCCTCGACAAGGACGGCACACACCTGCTCCGCTACGCGCCGATCATCGAATGAGACCCGGGAGGGCGCGTCCAGGGCCCATCGACGAGGCAGATCGATTCATCCCCATCGGATGATGTCCGGTCAGCACCGACGGTGTTGTCTGATCCTTGGGAGGATTCCCGAGCGAGAGGAAGGTCAGATGACAGGACAACGCGAAGTCAGTGGTGCGGCGATCGGATGGACGATCTACGCGTCGGTGATGATGGGACTGCTCGGCGGCTTCCACGCCATTGCGGGATTCATCGCACTCCTCGAGGACGAGTTCTATGTCCTCACACCGAACTACCTGTTCCAGTTCGATGCCACCACCTGGGGATGGATTCACTTGATCATGGGCATCGTCGTCGTCGCAGCAGCTGTCGGGCTGTACAGCGGTGCGGTATGGGCACGTACCGTCGGTGTGATCCTTGCGATCATCAGCACGCTCGTGAACTTCGCGTGGCTGCCGTGGTATCCGTTCTGGTCGATCATCATGATCACCGCGAATGCGTTCGTGATCTGGGCGCTCACCGTCCACGGCCGCGACATCGCCGAAGGCGCATGAACCGCACCGCAGTCCGTAACCAGGATTGAGGACGCAGCGAGCCTCCTTGGGAGCCGTCCGGAGGAGACTCGCTGCGGTCGCGCGGTTCGCGCAATGGACACACGGCTGACGGTCGCATACCCGATCCCGCCATACACTCCCGACAATGCGAGCTGTTTCATCTCTCATCGTCGCGTTGTCAGTCTTCGTGACAGCGTGTGTCGGCGGAGTCGGTGACAACCCGGAAACCGACGCGTCCACGACGTCCCAACAGCCCGGTTCGACGGAATCCACCGTGCCGGGCGATCCAGGAACCCCCGGATCGGATTCGACGACCACGGTGCCCGAGGTTCCGCTGCATCCGTGGGTGGATCGCAGAACGGTCGGCGAGCCGTGGGGTGATCTGGTCGAGGGGCTCCTCACCTTTCGCGGGAATCCCACGAACACGTGGTACGGCACGGGACCTGTTCCCCGGTCCCCCGCCATCACCTGGAGATATCCGGACGCACCGATGTGCAGTGAGTCGACCGACCTCGGCACGACGTCGACGTGGTGCGGCAACGGATGGACAGGCCAGCCCGTGATCTGGGAGCGCCCCGACGGTGTCACCGAGATGATGTTCGGCGCGTACGACCGCAAGTTCCACTTCGTCGATGCGAACACGGGGCTCGCGACCAGGACCCCCATCACCACAGGCGACATCGTCAAGGGCAGCCCGACCCTCGATCCTGATGGTTTTCCCCTCGTGTACTTCGGGAGCCGCGACAACAAGCTGCGCATCGCCGCCCTCGACCGCGCCGAACCCGAGGTCGTGTGGGACTTCGAGGCATGTCTCAGGGACTGCCCGGAGCCCTCTGACCGAGTAGGGCTCGGCGGTCGGTGGAACGACGACTGGGACGCGGCACCGCGAATCGTCAACGACCTGCTCCTCGAGGGCGGGGAGAACTCCATCTACTACATCTGGAAGCTCAACCGCGGGTACGACGCAAACGGCTCGGTCACCGTGGATCCCGAGTTGGTCTTCAGCATGGAGACCTGGGACGACGAATTGATGGCCAAGATCCAGGACGGCTGCACCATCGGCAGCCGCTGCGTATCGACCTCGGTCGAGAGCTCAACGGCCATCTTCGAGGGTCGTGCGTACTTCGGCACCTCGGCCGGACGGATCATCGGCCTCGACATCACGAACGTGGAGAACGGCGAGGCACCCGTCGTGTTCGACTACTGGGTCGGGGACGACGTCGACGCGTCGATCGTGATCGACGAGGAGGGCATGCTGTACGTCCCCGTCGAGTGGAAGCGCTACCTGCCCAGGGCCCGCGAGCTCGGCCAACTCGTCAAGCTCGACCCGTACACGGACGGGGACCCCTACATATGGGGCATGTACTCGATCACCGAACCGCCAGCCCAGGGCGGTATGTGGGCAACGCCAGCGCTCGGCGACGGGGTCATCTACGTCGTGACGAACAAGGGCTTCCTCGTGGCCGTCGACCGTGAAACGGGCGAGGAACTGTGGGTGTACAGCGTCGGCGCGCGGTCGTGGTCATCCCCGGTCATCGTCGACGACACCCTCATCGTGGCGGGCAGGAGCGGCACGCTTCACGCCTTCGACCTCGCCGATCCCCGTGAACCACAGTTGAGCTGGACGCTTCCCGTCGGCTCCGCCTCGCTCCTCGCCACACCAGCCGTCTGGAAGGGCAGCATCTACATCGCCAGCACCGACGGCTACATGTACGCCCTCGCCGACGCAGGGTCCTGACGGGGGGCCCCATTTCGAGGTCGCATGTGGTCAGCTACATGCCGATCGCGATGATGGCGCAGCACACCGCGATCACGAGGGACACAGGTGCCCAGACCCTCTCGATCTTCGACCGGGAAGCGAGGTTGCCCACCGCTCCCACACCGAAGAAGGCGGTCAGCACCCACATCCCAAGAGAACCAATCGGCGCCCAGTCGAGATCCATCAGTCCCGAGGCACCAAGCACATAGACCACGATCAGGGGGTACACGACCACGGCAGCCGCCCCGCTGGCGATCCGCAACCGAGTCGGGAGCACCCCTTGGTGCTGACCGCCCCACGAAGCCGATCCGAGCGGAGCACCGATGGCAAGGGCAGCCTGGAATACCCAGACCACGACGAGCAGGACCACGGCGATGACCGCAGCGGCCGTCATGGCGCTGACATCCGGTACCCGTCCCTGGGTCCAACCTCGAGACCCACGAACGTCAGGAGATACGGGTTCTCCACGAGCAACTCGATCATGGCTCCGTCCTCTCGATCGCGGAGGCGCCGCACCCGAATCGAACCATCCCCGGACGTGCGTACCCTAGGGGTAACCGGAACAGCGGA
>JAWOGV010000403.1:0-3241 GCA_046496605.1 Acidimicrobiia bacterium
TCGGCGGCCTCACCGGAGCGGAGGCTCTCGTCGAGCGCGAGGGCTGCGAGCAGACCGTCCACGGTGATGACGTCACCTGTTGTGCTCGAGGTGACCACCTGCATCCTGCTCACGGCGCCGAATCGCTGGTTGATCTCGGCCGACGCGGTCAACTCCGGGGCATCAGGGGCGAACGACTCGTTCTGGTCCTCAGCTGGGGCGAACTGGCCCCCGAAAGCGCCGAGTACCAAACTGATCACGACGGTCACGGCGATCACGGCCCACGGTGCTTTGCGCACGACAGTGGCGAGCCCGTTTACGATGGTCTTCACGAAATCCTCCAGGGAGCAGCATGGGGATGGCGTCCCCCGACAGCGCAAGGCTAGGCGGGGTTCGGCGTTGTGTGCGCGTCAGCGGGGCGGTCGTACGAGTTCGGTGATCTCGGCGACGAGCACCTCCAGCGGAACCCCCCTCCGCTCCTTGTCCTCCCCGCGAAGCCGGACCCCGACGGTGCGTGCCTCGACGTCCTTGTCCCCGACGACGAGGACAACAGGGTGTTTGCGGGTGATCGCCGTACGCAGCTTCTCGCCGACCGTCTCGTCCGCGACGTCGACCTGCACACGCACGTCAGCGTCAGCGAGGGCCCTTGCCACCTCCCTGGCGTAGGCAGTGTGGCGATCCGCGACCGGGATGACGGTGGCCTGCACCGGTGCGAGCCAGCCCGGGAACGCACCTGCGTAGTGCTCCACCAGGATGCCGACGAAGCGCTCGACCGAGCCGAGGAGCGCACGGTGCACCATGACCGGACGCCGCCGGGTGTTCTCACTGGTCGTGTACTCGAGATCGAAGTTCGCTGGCTGCGCGAAGTCGACCTGGATCGTCGACAGCTGCCAGCGACGTCCGATGGCATCCTTGATGTGGATGTCGATCTTCGGCCCGTAGAAGGCGCCCTCGCCCGCCGCCATCTGGTAGGTCAGACCCGATGCATCGAGGGCGGCCGCCAGATAGGCCTCCGCTTGGTCCCAGAGCTCCGGTTCGCCGACGAACTTGTCGGGCCGGGTTGACAGGTCTGCCTCGAACTCGTCGAAGCCGAAATCCCTGAGCACCATGAGGACGAAGTCGAGCAGGTTCCGGAGTTCGCCGGCGAGGTCCTCCTCGGTGGTGAAGATGTGGCTGTCGTCCTGGGTGAAGCCCCTGGCACGCATGAGCCCGTGGAGGACACCGGAGCGCTCGTACCGATACACGGTCCCGAGCTCGAACAACCTCATCGGGAGCTCGCGATACGAACGGCTGTGCGCCCGATAGATCAGGATGTGGCCGGGACAGTTCATCGGCTTGACGAAGTAGCCCTGTCCCGGCCGCCCATCACCTGCATCCAGTTCCATCTCGGGATACATGGTCTCGCGGTAGAAGTCGACGTGACCAGATGTCGTCCACAGGTCGGACTTCGCGATGTGGGGCGTCACGACATAGTCGTAGCCGTGGGATGCATGGGTTCGGCGGGAGTAATCCTCGATCGTGCGGCGGAGGATGCCGCCGTTCGGGTGCCAGACCGCGAGCCCGCTGCCGATCTCGGCGGGGAACGAGTACAGGTCGAGCTCGGCACCGAGCTTCCGGTGGTCCCGCCGCGACGCCTCCTCGAGCCGTTGGAGATACGAGTCGAGCGCCTTGGTGGACTCCCACGCGGTGCCGTAGATCCTCTGCAGTTGTTCCCTGGCCTCGTCGCCGCGCCAGTACGCGCCGGCGCTCCTCATCAGCTTGAACGCCCGTAACCGACCCGTGGACGGTAGGTGCGGACCGCGGCACAGATCGACGAAGGCGTCGTTGCGATAGGTGCTCACCGTGTCGCTGTCGACGCCCTCTCCCTCATCGACGCCGGCGATGATCTCGAGTTTGAACGGTTGATCCGCAAAGGTACGACGCGCCTCGTCGATCGGGATCTCCCCACGCTCGAACGCCTGATCGAGTTCGACGATCTCTGCCATCCTCGCCTCGATCCGTTCGAGGTCCTCCGGCGTGAACGGTCGGTCGACGGCGAAGTCGTAGTAGAAGCCATCTTCGATCGGCGGGCCGATGGCGAACTTGGCGTCGGGAAAGAGGTCGAGCACGGCCTGTGCCATGACATGGGCGGCAGAGTGGCGGATGACGTGTCGTCCCGTCTCGGTGTTCTCCGTCACGATCGACACCGCGCTGTCGCTGTCGATGGGCCTGAGGAGATCTGCCATCGCGCCATCGATGGTGACGGCCACTGCTGCGTCGGCGAGGCGCGATCCGATGTCCGTGGCCACGTCGAGTCCCGTCACTCCCGCGTCGTAGCTGCGGTCTGAGCCGTCGGGAAGGGTGATGCGGATGGACACGATGCGTCTGCCTTCTGATCGATGCCGGCGAAGAGTACCGCCGATGAGTCGTCATGCCGTATGGGAGCTGCGACAATGCAGCGGACCCTTGCCTGGAGACGTGGTGGAACCGCAGACGATCGCACGCATGCTCGCAGTCGGCGGCACGTTCCAGGAACTGACGGCACACACCGCCCTCGTCGGCCCCAATCGTGTGTTCCGGATCTGGCGGAAGGGCCGCAGTTTCATCCTCAAGGTCTACGGCTCGGACGCGAGGCAGCGTCGTGAGGGGCACGCACTCCATGCCCTCGGAGATCTCGGGCATCTCCCCCGGATCATCGACAGGGGCGTCCACGATGAGACGCACTGGATCACCTTCGAGGACGCGGGTCGTTGGAACCTCCAATCGCTGCCGGAGAACCCCGGTCTCGCCAGGTCAGCGGGAGCGATCCTCGCCGAGATCCACATGGCGGACGCAACGCCGTTCTCGAACATGGCACGGGGGATCGACGGTGAGTGGATCGCCGTGGACTTCGGATCAGCCCTCAAGCGACTCGAACGCTACCGCGCGTGGGTCGGGGTCGGCCAGGAGCACATCGAGGCTGCCCTCTCGGTCAATCCGCCGTATGCCGGTGCACCCGTCGTCGCGCACACCGATCCGGTTGCCAGGAACTTCATCGTGGACGATGCCGGGAACCTGACACTCGTGGACTGGGGGTGGGCGACGCTCGCCCCCCCGGAGTGGGATCTCACGAAGATCATCTGGTCGGTCACGATGCACGCCGGGCCAGCCGCTGCCGAAGCGGTCGTTGCGGGCTACGGGAAGAGCCTCGACGGCAACCAGCTCCATCGGTGGATCATCTACCACGCAGCCCAGACATTGGTCCGGTACGAAGAGGGGAGCCTCTGCGCACGACCCGGGGATG
>JAWOGV010000405.1:0-3268 GCA_046496605.1 Acidimicrobiia bacterium
GCTGCATCCCCGTGATGAGACGAGGTCCATCGAACTCGAGAGCTCGCGCCTCGACCGTCCGGCTCCGGAGGCTGCCAAGCCTCTCCGCCGTTTCCTCGTTGATCATCAGCTGGTTCGGGTTGGCGCGGCCTTCGGGGACCACGGCGGTGGCCTCGCCCCACAACAGGCCGGCCCCGGAAGCACCGAAGCGGAGCCAGCGGCGCTCGAGATCCGGTGTCGGCAAACCATCGGTCGTGCCATCCCATCCCTCCATTGGGAGGATGGCGAACCGGTTGCCGCCCTCGAGGTGCGAGCCGATCCTGACGGGAGCAGCAAGAGGTCCGTCGGGAGCCGGCTCCACGATGGTGTCCAATGGAAGGTCGATGCCCTCGTCCGCCAGGTGGGCGCGCATGGCCTCCGGCGTTCCGATCTTCCTGACTTGGGGGAACCGTCTACGCGAGGCCGCCATTGCACATCCCCTTTCTGAAGAGGCCCGTGGCTCTCCGGGTCGTTCGACCGGGCCTGCTGGTCATCGACGAGAACCCCGGTGCTCGTCGTCGATCGGGGATCAACCGGGCCCTCGGAGCGTCTCGATCCACACGATCGGTGCCATCGTCCGACGGTGGTGATGGTAGGACACGCCTACGGATGGGGCAACCTAGCTCCGAGGGTGCCTCGACCGCAATCGTTTGCAATTGCATTCGATTCGGCCGTTCCGTAGTCTGGCGTGCAACAGATCGATCATCGATCGCGTGGGAGGAAGCACATGAATCGATTCACGAAGTTGTTCAGCCTGCTGGCGGTGCTTGCACTCATTGTTGCCGCCTGTAGCAGCGACGGTGACGACACAACCACCACAGCAGCTGCCGGTGGCGAGGAGACCACCACAACGGCCGCCATGTCCGATGATCCGATTCTCTTCGCTGCTTCGTTGCCCCTTACGGGCGACTTTGCCATCCCTGGCAGCAAGCACGGTGACGGATACCAGTTCTGCGTCGATGAGATCAATGAGCGGGGCGGGATCCTCGGGCGTCCCGTCGAGTTGCTGGTCGAGGACAACCGGTCCGATCCGGAGGTCACCGTTTCGCAGGTGCAGCGCCAGATCGAGGTTGAGGGCGCAGACGCGTTGCTCGGTACGTTCTCGAGCTTGCTGACGTTCCCGGCGTCAACGATCGCGAACCAGGCAGGCATGATGTATCCGATTCCGTCGGGTGCTGCGTTGCGGATTTGGGAGCGGGGATTCGACAACATCTTCTACTTCCAGCAGAACCCCGCGGAGCTGATCGGCTTCTCACCGGTCTCGATGATCGAGTACTACACCGAGACGGGTGTCATTGACCCCCCGATCAGCACGATTGCGATCGTGCACGCCGATGACTTCTTCGCCAACGCGATCGTCACCGGACTCGTCGGTGGCGAGGTGGCGATCCCGGATTCGGATGTTGTCGTGACGGTCGATGGCTACCTTGAGTCGACAGGCATGGAAGTTGTCTACCAGGAGCAGTGGCCCGTCCCGTTCACCGATTGGCTGACCCTGGCCAACTCGGTCAAGAACAGCGGAGCCGAAATGGTGACTGTTGCAGTTACCTCGCCGGACGAAGCCATCTCACTGATGAACGCGTTCGCGACGGTGCAGTACAACCCGAAGCTGATCTGGCTGTCGCAGGGAGCGCAGTCCGAGTTCCAGGAGACGCTCGGCGATGTGGCCAACGGGGCCACCATCCATTCGGCGTGGCACCCGCTTGCCGATTGGGAGGGCGTGCTCGGAGGCGAGGTCTACACCAACACCGACTTCATCGAGGGCTTCACCGAATCGTTCGGCCGGGCCCCGGATGAAGACGAGGCGATCCCGTTCTCGCTCTGCCAGGGCGTCGAGCAAGCCATCCTCGGTGTCGGCTCCACCGACAACGTTGCGATGTCGGCGTGGATGCACGCCAGGACGCCGGACGACCCGGTCAAGACCATTCTCGGTGAGTGGGTGTGGGATGAACGAGGGCTGCCAGTCGATCGCTCCATGATCATGGTTCAGTGGCAGGATGGCGAGCTCAAGTTCGTGTACCCGATTGGCGAGTTCCCGGGCACGGTGGACCTCGTCTACCCGAAGCCTGAGTTCTAGGTCGGTATTCGAACGAATGGATGTGGAAGATGGGGCACCGGAGGTCGGTGCCCCATCTTCAAGCGATCGCGGTTCTTGGTAGGCAGTAGGGAAGATCGGCGAGAGGCGGGAGTTGCAGTCGTGAGTGGGTGTCCAGACAGAACCGCGTTTCGAGGCCGATTGTGGGCGTAATGCTCCAGGCGCGAGGCCTGAGCAAGGGTTTCGGCGGCATCCAAGCTGTGAACGACGCCAGCTTCGACATCGAAGAGGGGACGATCACCTCCCTCATCGGACCAAACGGAGCCGGCAAGACGACGACCTTCAACCTCATCAACAACGTGATCAGGGCTGACTCCGGATCGGTGAGACTCGAAGGCAGCGAGATCACCCGCAAGATGCCGCACAAGCTGACACGGCTCGGCATCGGGCGAACGTTCCAGATCACGAGGACCCTCGATGACATGACGCTCATTGAGAACATGGTCGTTGGGTCATCCGCCCACAATTTGCGAGGCACGTTCGGCTCGCGGATGTTGGACTCGGAAACCGAGCGAGCGATGGACCTCCTCAGCTTCGTCGGCATCGAGAAGTACGCCTACTCCAAGGCTGAGTTGTTGTCGTATGGCCAGCGAAAACTCCTCGAGTTCTCCGCGGTGCTGATGTCCAACCCCCGCCTCGTCATGCTCGACGAGCCGGCGGGTGGCGTGAATCCGGCGCTTCTGGAGCGCATGGTCGACAGGATCCGACAGCTCAACCGGGAGGGGCTCACCTTCTTCATCGTCGAACACAACATGGATCTGGTCATGGACCTCAGTGATTCTGTGATTGTCATGGCCCATGGCGAAGTGCTCACTCACGGGACACCGGCAGAAGTGCAAAGTGATGGCCGCGTGCTCGATGCCTATCTTGGGATGGCCTGACATGCCGATTCTCGAGATCACCGATGTCAGTGCCGGGTACGGTGCGGGGCCCAACATTCTCCAGGGTCTCTCGCTCGAAATCGAAGAGGCCAGCTCGTATTGCATCATCGGCCCGAATGGAGCCGGCAAGTCGACGCTCCTCAAGGTGATTGCAGGGCTGCTTCATCCGCGATCCGGTGATGTCGTGTTCCGGGGCGAGTCGCTGGCACACCGGAGACCCGACCAGGTGCTCGCAACCGGCGTGTGTTTCGTCCCTCAGGACCAGGCGCTGTTC
>JAWOGV010000406.1:0-3089 GCA_046496605.1 Acidimicrobiia bacterium
CCCGATGCGTCTCCCGGGTCCCACAGGGAGATCACGAGGTCCTTGCCGGCATGGACGGCGACCACCTCGGCGAGGTAGAACACCGTGTCCCCGGCTGTGCCGTCGACGTTCGAGTAGATCGCCATCGATCCGAGCCCGTAGATCCTCGGGTTGCCGCCACTCGCCGATGCCCGCAGCGACCATCGGTTGAGTCCGCGCTCGCCGTTGTCGAGCGTGATCACCCGCAGTGGATAGACGCCCGGACCACGGTCGAGGTTCGTCGCAGGGCACATTTCATCCCACAGTGAGGCCACGCCTCCGGGAAGGACTGCATCGACATCGGCCCAGGTCGTCGCCGCCGTTGCACCCGGCATGTACGCGTCTCGCGGCGCGTACACGACGGTACAGAGAACCTCGTTGGAGTCCGTGGTGTCGAGGGGTGTCGGATCCGGGCTGTACAGGATGAAGACGGTCGTCGGTCCCGGGCTGGTGCCCTGTGGTTGGTCCCCCGTGAGGACGAAGTCGCCTCCACCACGGGTGAACGGACCGTCGAAGATCTCCACGGACAAGTTCGTCTGTCCGGGCCCGACCTCGACACCGTAGATGTACCCGCCGGTCGTCGAGCTGATCGTGCCGGGTGTCGCTCCATCCCACACGGTCGGCCGTTTGTCCGGGTTCGGAGTACACGCCGATCCACTTCCGCCGCTGAGGCACTGGGACGAGTACCGGTCCCCCATGCTTCGGCCGGTGTAATACCCGTGGATGTTGCCCCAGAACTCAGGTGCATGGCCGGTCGCCGGGTCGTTCCCGAACCGCCGGTCAGGGCTCCCGAGGGGAAGCGGCAGGACGTATTCGGCGAGCGCCGTCTTGGTGATGTCGATCGAATCGATACCGAAGACCCGCATGAAGAACGTCGGGACGGCATGGGTCACGGTGACCCGGAGCTGGTTCGGGTTGTTCACCGCGGTCGCATCATCCGAGTAATCGACGGGAACGACCGTCGTTCCAGCGCTGAGCGAGTTGTAGCCGTTCTCCGCCGCAGCCTCGAGTGCCGAGGAGTAGGCCAATGCCTGGTCGTCGGGTTCGTAGATGACCCCGGAGAGCGCCGCTGCGTCCGCGCCGTGTTGGATCTTCACACCGTTCCAGTAGAGCCAGCCGAAGTCGACACCGAATCCGACCATTCCCATGAAGATCGGAAGCATGAGCGCGACGAGGATGAGGACGACACCGGACTGCTCCCGTCTGAGCTCGCGGAGTCGATCGACGACCGATCGCATCATGGCGCCCCGAAGACATCGGGCTCGAGGCGGACGAGCGCACGTTCCGTCAGCTGCATATCGAGCATCGGCATGAGGTTCGTGACCGTCGAATGCTGGTACACGACCTCGACACCGAGGACATCGAGTCCGCTACCGCCAGGGTCGAGGGTCGTGTCGCGCGCGCTCGGCGGGTACGTTGCGGGGCTGCCGTACGGAATCACCGTGAGGCTGGGGTCAGGGCATGGACTCCACTTGCATCCGACGAGGCTCCCGTCGTAGATGTAGCGGTCGACGGGACCCGCCTTGGCGCCCGTGACGGGATTCGCCTGGAAGATCTCGACGCTGATGAGCACCGAAGCGTCGACCTGGCCGTAGAGCCCCGCTTCGAGGGCCTGGAGGATCCGGTAGTCGGCCTCGTCGTTCGTTCCCATGGTCGCGCCCGTCCTCGCTGCGGACGAGACCGCCGAGGCGATCGTGAGGCGCTCGCGGAACAGGAGCCCGAACTCGATGAGCCCGAAGATGAGCAGGATGAACAGGGGGAGTACGAACGCGAGCTCCACCATGGCAGCTCCACGTTCTTTCTCCGCGTTCCGTCGACGCGAGAACATCATCATCGGCCCCTCAGCTCGATTCCTTGCAGAGAGTGGCAACTCGACCACTCTCGGTCACCTACAAATTCACGGCTTCCATCGACGTGGACATCATGGACCGTGGCGAGAGACCTTCGCCGTCTCCCACACCACGGGTTCAACGCCAATGCGGCGTACGGCCCTACTATCGCGGTCTCCACCGAGCCGGGATGGCGGAATGGTAGACGCGGCGGACTCAAAATCCGTTGGGCGAAAGCTCGTGTGGGTTCGAGTCCCACTCCCGGTACTGCGCGACGCGACGTTGCCATGAAGCTCTATCGGCAGACGCGGCGCTCCGACTGAAGGCCTATACGCGTCGCACCGAGATGGCTAGTTCCTCGACGGCACCGACCAGGGCACGGCGTGCTTCGTCCACGGACCCGGAGTCGAGCACCCTTCTCACGATCGCCGTCCCGACGATGACGCCGTCGCCGTGGCGCGCAGCGGCAGCTGCCTGCTCGGGGGTCGAGATGCCGACGCCGAACACAATGGGCGCCTGCGTCACTCCTCGGATGGCCGACGCCAGCGCCTCGATCCGCGTCGAGGCGCCCTCTCGCTCGCCGGTCACACCGACTTCGGCGATCGCATACACGAACACCGGGTCGAGGGCAGCGATCGCCGCGAGGCGATCGTGTTCCGTGGTCGGCGCGGCGAACTGCACCATCCCCAGGCCGCGCACGCCTGCCGCATCGACGAACGGTCCGGACTCGTCCACGGGCAGATCTGCAACGATCACGCCTGATCCGCCCGCATGGGCGACCCGGTCGAAGAAGTCATCGATTCCATGGCGCAGGACGGGATTGACGTACGTCATCACGAGGATCGGCTTGCCGGTCCGCTCCCGCACGCGACGGACGACCTCGAGTGATCCCTCCACCGTCATGCCACCTTCGAGCGCGAGCTCCCCTGCACGCATGATCACCGGACCGTCCATCAACGGATCCGCATATGGGATCCCGACCTCGAAT
The DNA here is from genome assembly GCA_046496605.1 of Acidimicrobiia bacterium. Taxonomy (GTDB): domain Bacteria; phylum Actinomycetota; class Acidimicrobiia; order Spongiisociales; family UBA5794; genus SZUA-442. The sequence goes on from JAWOGV010000406.1 coordinate 2,836, forward strand.
CCGTCAGCGCCTGCTTCTGCCATCGCGACGAAGAGCTCGACCGAGTCTTCGAGCGTGGGGAGCCCTGCCGTGAGATACGGGAGGAGGACGGCGCGGTTCTCGCTCCTCGCCGTGGCGAACATGGCCTCGAGCTCGCTCCGGCCTGTGCCCATCATGACAGGGACACGACCTGTTGTACGTCCTTGTCGCCGCGGCCGGACAGGTTCAGCACGACCGTGCGGCCGTCGAGCGCATCCGCCTCGCGGACGATCCAC
>JAWOGV010000408.1:0-6417 GCA_046496605.1 Acidimicrobiia bacterium
CTGAGATCGGTCGGGACCCTCACGAGGGAGAGGTCCCCCGCCTGCAGGCGCGCCAGGAGGAACAGGTCGTCGACAAGGGCGTGGAGGGCCACGATGTCACGCTCGAGGGAGCGGTAGTAGCGGCCGGTGTCGGTGGCGACCCCGTCCTGGAGTGCCTCCACCGCGGCCTGCATCGATGCGAGCGGCGTGCGCAGGTCGTGCCCCGCCGCTGCGAAGAACTCTCGCCGGCGAGCGTCGTCGAGGGACCGGACGATGGCGGCCGACTCCAGCTCGACGGCCATCGCGTCGATGTCCATCGCCAGGTTCCCGACCTCGTCCTGCCTGTGCACACCCGTGCGCGCCGCGAGGTCACCCGCTGCGACACGGTGTGCGGTTCGGGCCATCCTCTCGAGATCGGCCGTGAGCGCCGAGCTCGCGAGCGCGGCGAAGATGAGGGCGGTGACGAGGCCGAAGCCGAGCACGACGAGCAGGAGGGTGAGGTCGTGGTCGGAGAAGAACATGCGATTCGCGGCGATGATCGCACCGAGGAGCGCGATGCCGATCGACGCCGTCGAGACGACGAACAGGGAGACGACGAGCCTGGAGGATCGTTTCGCAAGACGCGGAACCACGGCCACCGCAGCTGCCATGAAGGCGGCCATCGCCACAAAGATCAGGGCGAGCTCCCATCGTTCCGCGGCAGAGGGCTGCATCGTCACCTCGAACAGTGCGATGCCGATGATCACGGCGGCCACTGAACCGATCACGATCCTCATGGTTCGAACCGGTAGCCCTTTCCCCACACGGTGACGATCCGCGTCGGGTCATCCGGATCCGTCTCGATCTTCTGCCTGAGACGACGAACGTGGACCGTCACCGTCGACGGATCCTGCCATTCGGCGCTCGATCCCCAGACCTTCTCGAGCAACTCGCCGCGTGAGAACACCCGCCTCGGATTCGAAGCGAGGAACATCAGGACGTCGAACTCCAACGGCGGCATCTCGACGACGGCACCTCCGATCCGTGTCTCGCGGGCGACTCCGTCGATGGTGAGGGCGCCGTACTCGTGGACGACTCCCGGGGTGTCGATCGGGACGGACCGACGAAGCACCGACCTGACCCTCGCGGTGAGTTCGCGGGGCGAGAACGGCTTGACCACGTAGTCGTCAGCGCCGAGCTCGAATCCGAGCACACGGTCGACCTCCTCTGAGCGCGCCGTGAGGAGGATGACAGGCACCGTCGTGGTCTTCCTGAGCTCGGCAAGGAGTGAGTATCCGTCCAGTCTCGGCAGCATGACGTCGAGAACGATCAGATCCGGCCGATCGTGCTCGATCGCCCTCATCGCCGCCTCACCATCCCCGACCTCGATGGTCGAGTAGCCCTCGCGTCGCAGGTAGGCCGACACGACCTCGCGTACCATGGGCTCGTCATCGACGACGAGCACGGTCTGGTTCCTGGACCCCTTGTCAGCCACCGGGGAATCGTACGGGCCCCGTACGAATTCCCCCGAGCATTCACGGAGTGTTCAGAATCGCGGGAGCCGGGATTCCCGTATTCATAAGTACATGTCTAAGGATTATGATGGGGACGCACACACGCACACAGGGGAATGGCATGCCAACTCAATGGGTATATGGATTTTCTGAACTCGACGACGCCACGAAACGATGTGACGGCGATTGGGACGCGGTACGAGGCCTCCTCGGCGGAAAGGGAGCGAACCTCGCGGACATGACGAGGCTCGGCATCGCCGTGCCTCCGGGATTCACGATCACGGCGGAGGCCTGCAACGCGTACCTCGGAGGTGGTGAGCAGTTCCCTGATGGCGCCTTCGAGCAGATCCGAGTGGCGCTCTCGGCGACCGAGGCCATGACAGGCAAGACGTTCGGTGATCCGGCGAACCCGCTCCTCCTGTCGTGCCGGAGCGGTGCGAAGTTCTCGATGCCGGGAATGATGGACACCGTGCTCAACATCGGGATGAACGACGACGTGATGAAGGGGATGATCCAGATCTTCGACGATCGGCACTTCGTGTTCGACTCGTATCGCAGGCTCATCCAGATGTTCGCGACGGTGGTGATGGGAGTCCGCGAGGAGCCGTTCGAGGACGTTCTCACCGAGGCACGCTCCAAGCGTGGCGTCGCGAGTGACAGCGACCTCCCTGTCGAGGAACTCGAGCGGATCGTTGAGCGCTTCAAGGGACTCGTCGAGCGGTATGCCGGCAGGGAGTTCCCGTCCGATCCCCGCGAGCAGCTCACGATGGCCGTCGAGGCCGTGTTCCGATCATGGAATGGCAAGCGCGCCCACGCGTATCGGAACGCGGCAGGCATCGCCCACGACCTCGGCACGGCGGTCAACGTCCAGACCATGGTGTTCGGAAACATGGGGAACGACTCTGCGACCGGTGTCGCGGTCTCACGCAGCGCAACGACGGGCGAGCCGAACCTCGAGGGCGACTTCCTGGTCAACGCGCAGGGAGAGGACGTGGTCGCCGGCACGCGCCAGACAAGCACGATCGACGACCTCGCCCTCGAGATGCCCGAACTCCACGCGGAGTTGAAGAACTACGCCGCGGCGCTCGAGCGCCACTACCGCGACATGCAGGACATCGAGTTCACGATCGAGCAGGGAAAGCTGTGGCTCCTCCAGACACGCAATGGGAAGAGAACCGCCCAGGCGGCGGTGCGTATCGCCGTCGACCTCGTGTCGGACGGTGTCATCACCAAGATTGAGGCATTGCGCAGAGTCACCCCGGAGCAGATCGAGTTCTTCCTCCATCCGCAGTTCGACCTTGCGGCGAAGGTCGAGGCGAAGGAGTCCGGCGCCGCCCTCACAACGGGCCTGAACGTCTCTCCGGGAGCCGCGGTCGGAATCGTCGCCCTCGATGCCGACCTCGCCGAACAGTGGAGCGCAGATCGCGAGGAGCCCGTGATCCTCGTCAGGCCGGAGACCAAGCCTGACGACGTCCACGGCATGCTCGCGTCCGTCGGCGTCCTCACCTCCAGCGGCGGGCGGACGAGCCACGCAGCGCTCGTTGCAAGGCAGTTCGGCAAACCCGCGGTCGTCGGTGCAGCCGAGATCTCGATCGATCTCGTCGGGCGCCGGTTCACCGTCGGCCAGTACACGATCAACGAGGGCGACTGGATCTCACTCGACGGAACGACCGGCGAGGTCTTCGCTGGGCAGATCGCCACGAAGGTGCCCGACATCGACGATCCATGGCTGATGGGCCTCCTCGCATGGGCGGACGAGGTGAGGGACCTCGACGTATGGGCGAACGCGGACTACCCCGATGACGCCGCCAGGGCGGTCAAGCTCGGTGCGAACGGCATCGGCCTGTGCAGGACGGAGCACATGTTCTTCGACCAGGCACGGCTCCCGATCGTGCAGGAGATGATCATGGCCACGAACGTGGCACAACGCAGGGAGGCACTCGACCAGCTCCTCCCCCTCCAGCGGTCGGACTTCGCCGAGCTGTTCCGGACGATGGCGGGCAAGCCGGTCATCATCCGACTGCTCGATCCGCCGCTCCACGAGTTCCTGCCAGACCATCGCACCCTGAGCATCGAGGTCACGGACCTCAAGATCAGGCTCACGAACGCGACCTCCCTCGACGAGGTTGACGAGCTTCTGCACAGGATCGAGGCGACGGAACGCGTGCTCGGCAGGCTCGACGCGATGCACGAGTCGAACCCGATGCTCGGCCTGCGCGGCGTGCGTCTCGCCATCGTCTTCCCTGACCTGCCCCAGATGCAGATCAGGGCGATCTTCGAGGCAGCCATCGAGGTGCACAACGAAGGTGTCGAGGCGAAACCGGAGATCATGATCCCCCTCGCCGGGAACGTGGCGGAGCTGATCCCGATGAAGGAGCTCGCCGAGACCCTCGCAGCCGAGTATGCCGAGGACCGCGGCGTCGAACTCGAATACAGCTTCGGGACCATGATCGAGACACCCCGAGCGGCCGTAACGGCCGGCGAGATCGCCGAGGTTGCGGAGTTCTTCTCATTCGGGACGAACGACCTGACCCAGATGACCCTGGGAATCTCCCGCGACGACGCCGAGAAGAACTTCCTGCTCGACTACCTGCGCCTCGGCGTCCTGAAGGAGAATCCCTTCGACACCCTGGACCGCAACGGCGTGGGGATGCTCATCAGGATGGCCGTCGAGGCGGGACGGGCCGCCAGGCCCGGGCTCCACGTGGGGATCTGTGGGGAGCACGGCGGCGATCCCGCATCGATCGCGCTGGTCGATGCGATCGGGCTCGACTACGTGAGTTGCTCGCCCCTGAGAGTGCCGGTTGCGAGGCTCGCGGCCGCCCAATCAGCCCTCGATCGGCGAGATCGCGAGGATGCTCCCGTGAGCTGATCCTCGAAGGAACCAGCCGCACCGCCGTTGCGTGCCTTCCCTTGACACGGCGGTGCGGCTGCCGCTCGATTGTGTGCGGTGTTCCTCCAAGGTGTCGGGCAAGTCCGTGGACCGGCGTTCGAGTACGATGGCCGCCCATCGGTAGCTCAGAGGGTCGATGAACGACGAACCCAGATCGGACCAGGGCGAACCCCGGCGTCCGGTGACCATCGAGGTCTCCGCACGCACCGTCTGGCAGGTGATCGGTGCCGTCCTATTGGCATTGGTGGCGCTGTGGGCGATCGATGCAGCGAGCCACCTCCTCCGAATAGTGGCACTGTCCTTCTTCTTCAGCCTGGCCCTCCAACCCCTCGTGATGCGCCTCGTGCACCGATTCGATTGGCGGCGAGGATCCGCGGTCGGCGTCATCTACGCCGCACTGATGATCGGCCTGATCCTCATGGTCGTCATCCTCATCCCTGCGACGGTGCGACTCGCCGAGGCGATCGGTTCCGGGGCATCCCAATGGTTCCAGAACCTCATCGATTGGGCGTCCGACACCTTCGGGTTCACGATCTCGACGGGCGGCCTCGACGACGAGACGGCGAAGCAGATCCAGGCCGCCATCGCAGATTGGGCAACAGGTGCCGTTGGCAACGTTGTGGGCCTTGCGACGTCGGGAATCTCGTTCCTGTTCGACCTCGCAACGATCGCCATGTTCACGTTCTACTTCACGGCGGACGCACCGCGGTTCCAACGATCCGTTCTCTCGATGCTCGCACCGGCGACCCAGGAGAAGGTCGGCTGGACCTGGGATCAGGCCATCGTCCAGGCCGGCGGCTACTTCTACTCGCGTTCCATCCTGATGGTCATCAACGGAATGGGCTTCTTCTTCACGATGGTGCTCGTCGGCCTCGAGCCCCTCCTCGCCCTGCCCCTCGCGATCTTCGCAGGCTTCGTTTCTGCGTTCATCCCCGCGATCGGTACCTACATCGGGGCCATCGTCCCCATCACCATCACGCTTGCCCTCGCTGGATGGGGATCGGCGCTCGTCGTGCTCGGATACGCCCTCGTCTATCAGCAGATCGAGAACTACTACCTCAGTCCGAAGATCTCCTCGAACACGATGACGATCAACGGTGCGGTCGCCTTCGGTGGCGCCCTGTTCGGTGGCGCTGTCGCCGGACCCATCGGCGCCTTCGTAGCGCTCCCCGTGGTTGCGCTCATCACGTCGTTCGTATCGAACTACGCCAGACACAACGAGGTGGTGTACACCTTCGACTACGAGAGGCACTCCGAGGATCCGGAGGCGCCCGGGCTGGCTCCCCCCGGTTCCTGACCGGTTCCTGATCTCCTTGTGAGCCAGCGGTCGATCGATGCGGCGGCGCGGCGACCTGCGCCGAGTGCGAGGATGACCGTTGCACCGCCCGTCGTGATGTCACCGCCGGCGAACACTCCGGGAATCGAGGTGGCGCCGCTCTCGAGATCGACGGAGACCGTCCCGCGTGTCGTCGTCGCCAGATCGGGCGTGGCTGCCATCAGGATCGGATTTGGGGCATTCCCGATGGCGACGATCGCCACGTCGGCCGCAATCTCCTCGACGGCGCCCGGAATCGGCTCGGGGCGTGCCCTTCCACTGTCATCGGGGTCGCCGAGCCGCATGCGCTGCACCTTCACCGACGAGAGCCAGCCCTCCTCGCCGCGGAACTCGACGGGGCCGACGAGGAATTGCATCGCAACACCTTCCTCGCTGGCATGGTCGATCTCCTCGGCCCGAGCTGGCATCTCGGCCCCGGTGCGTCGGTAGAGCATCGTCACAGGCTCCCCCCCGAGCCGTCGAGCGGTCCTGGCAGCGTCGACCGCGGTGTTCCCGCCACCGATCACGACCACGGGCCGACCCTCGAGGTCGTATACGGGCGTTCGGCCATCCGGGTCATTCGCGTGCATGAGGTTCACCCTGGTGAGGAACTCGTTGGCCGAGTAGACGCCGATCAGGTCCTCACCCTCGATGCCCGGGAAGCGTGGCAGGCCTGCTCCGGTTCCGATGAACACGGCATCGAAGCCGTGTTCGGACATCAGTTCGTCGAGTGTCGG
>JAWOGV010000105.1:0-3083 GCA_046496605.1 Acidimicrobiia bacterium
TCGAACCTCCGCCTCGACCTGGACGTGGCACAGATCGTCCAGTGGATCAACGAGGACGATCGGGAGTACATCCTGAGTGGATCGGGCGGCCTGTTCGAACCCGTGGAGCTCGGCCCTGGCGACACCTTCGAGTTCGACTTCTCCACCGTCGATCCAGCCATCCATCGATACAACGCCCTCGTTGGGTTCCAACGCATCCCCGGATCGGTCGACACGCGCCCCGCGCAATAGCCGAGCGGTGGCACGACCTCACCTGACCATCGGGGCCGTCGCCCTCATCGCAGTCGTCGTCGGGTCGCTCGCCGTCGCTGTCGATCCCGACCCGATTGCACGTTCCACCGTCCCGATGCTCACGACGGGACTGCTCGTGTGCTCATTGGTCGGCCTCTCTGGGCTTCTCCTCGCCAGGGCGCCGTGGGGACGCGCTGTGCTCATCGGAACCGTTGTCATCGCCATGGCGACGGCGTCGACCGGGGATTCACCCCTCACATGGGCGGCGTACATCCTCGGTGGGATCGCTCTCGTAGGACTACTCGGCCCGTGGCTCACCCTGTGGACCCGGCACCACCGCCTGACGGACGCACCCGGACCGACGCCCGTTGCCCTCATCGCAGTCGGGGCCGCAACACCGCTGTTCCTCGGTCTCGTTCTGATGGGCGCGGGAACGAATTGGCACCACTGGATGCTCGCGGCGGTCACCATTGCCGGATCCATCCTCTACGGACGCGGAAACCGCATCGGCATCTGGACCCTGCGAACGGCAACGCCGATCCTGGCCGTCATCGTGGGACTTGCCACTGCGGGCGTCGCAGGCCTGGCCGTCGCGTTCGCCGGCATGGCACTCGGCGGTGCCGCATGGACACCGGCTGCCCGTCACACGACCAAGGTCATCGCACCCGTCCTTCCCCAGCCGATCGATCGGAGGACCTGACGGTGCGCGCCTCGGACATCGCCGCAACGCTCGTCACGGTGTTCTTCGGAGCCGTGACAGGGTGGTTCATCGCGGGCCCCCTCCTCGCGGTATCGGGAGGTGTTGGCGGACTCGCGTTCGGGATCATCGCATCAAGGGCGAACGTCCGCCCCGCGATCACCACGACCGTGTTCGTCGGGTCGATGGCCGGTGCGCTCATCGGGGCGAGCATCGTCGAGACGATCTGCCTACCCGGTTCGTGTGTCGCGGCGGAGGCGGGTGCGGCCATCGTCGTCGGACTGGCGTCGTTCCTGGGAGTCGGTCTCGTTGCGGCGCTCGTGACCCGTTCATTCGACGAGTACAGCGAGAGCGTCGCGTCGGGCGCTCCGCCCCCCGGTGCGGGTTGTGAGTCCGAGCCAGACGACCGGCCCGGAGGCGAGTCCACGTGATGGGTCGGCGCTAGCCCTCGTACCGTCCGAATACGAGGGACACGTTGTGTCCGCCGAAGCCGAAGCTGTTCGTCATGGCCGTGGAGATGTCGAGTGTTCTCGGCGAGTTCGGTACGTAGTCCAGATCGCACTCGGGATCCGATGTCTCCAAGTTGATGGTCGGCGGAATTACGCCATCTCGAAGCGCCAGGAGGCAGGCAACGGACTCGATCGCCCCCGCGGCGCCGAGGAGGTGCCCCGTCATCGACTTCGTGGACGACACGGGGATGTCGTACGCCGCGTCGCCGAACGCGAGCTTGATTGCCGCGGTCTCGGTCGCGTCATTCGCAGGAGTCGACGTGCCGTGGGCGTTGATGTAGCCGAGATCAGCGGGCGCGATGCCCGCGTCTTCGAGCGCCGCCGTCATGGCACGCGCCGCGCCGGCGCCACCGGGACGTGGAAGGGTGATGTGGTAGCCATCTGCGGACATCCCATATCCCAGGACCTCACCGTGGATCGTCGCTCCCCTGGCGAGTGCGTGGCCGAGCTCCTCGAGCACGAGCACCGCTGCACCCTCACCCATCACGAAGCCGTCCCGATCGAGGTCGAACGGTCGCGAGGACCCTGCGGGATCGTCGTTGTTCTTGCTGAGAGCTCGGGCCTGGGCGAACCCTGCGACGGCGAAGCGCGTGATGCTCGCCTCACCGCCACCCGCAACCATGACATCCGCCGCGTTGCGTCTGATCACCTCCGCTGCATCCCCGATGGCGTTCGCAGACGCTGCGCAGGCAGTCACGACGGTGGAGTTCGGGCCGTACAGATTGAAGTCGATCGAGACGATGCCCCCAGCCATGTTCGAGATGATCATGGCGATGCCGGTCGGGGACATCCGTTGGGGACCGCGTTCCTTCAGCACCTCGAACTGGGATTCGAACGTCTCGACACCGCCGATGCCGGTTCCTGCGAGCACCCCTGCACGCAGGGCTGCGGGATCGTCCTCGTCGTAGTGGAGGCCCGCATCATCGAGGGCTTGGCTCGTCGCGACCCAGAAGAACTGCGCACTCCGGTCGAGGCGCCTCGCCTCCCGGCGTGACATGTACTGCTCGATGTCGAAGTCCTTGACTTCTGCTGCGATCTTCGTCGAGATGTCCGAGACGTCGACGCGCTCGATGCGCGAAATCCCGCTCGTGCCTGCAAGGAGGTTCTTCCAGATCGGTTCGACACCGTTGCCGAGCGCGGTGACCGCACCGAGCCCGGTGACGACGACGCGGCGGTCGGTCACGTGGTCCCCCCTCAGCCGTTGAGCTTCTGCTCGACGAGGGCGACGGCCTCGCCCACGGTGGTGAGGGATTCCGCTTCCTCGTCGGGGATCTGTACGCCGAAGTTGTCCTCGAGGGCCATCAACAGCTCGACAACGCCGAGCGAGTCGACCTCGAGATCCTCCTCGAACCTCGACTCCATCGTGATCTTGTCAGCATCGAGGCCGAGCTCATCGACGAGGAGTCCGGTCAGTTTCGATTCGATTTCCGAGCGTTCCATGGCTTCCGCCTCCTGATTCAAAGGGCCAGACCGCCGTCCACGACGATCGTCTGACCCGTTATGTACGATGCGCCGTCCGAGGCAAGATAGCCAACGACGGACGCGACCTCCTCGGGTCGACCCAGCCGACCGAGGGAGATCTGTTCCACGGCCCTCGAGGTCACGGCCTCACCGAGGGCTTCCGTCATGTCAGTGTCGATGAATCC
>JAWOGV010000302.1:0-3929 GCA_046496605.1 Acidimicrobiia bacterium
AGGTTCGGCCGCAGTTGCCCTCGCACGCGTCCTGTCCCTGCGTGGCGAACCATCGGGCGCAGTCACGGTGTACCAGGGGGACGAGATCGGCCATCCGTCGACGATCCACCTCGCGTGGAACCCGTCAGCCACCACGATCGGGGGCACCGTCCGGCGCGACGAAGTGCGCATGGTTCCGTGAGGTGAGCCCCCTCGACCTGCGCAGTGTGCCGAGCGAGCGGGCACGCTACCGTCACGGCATGCGCACCTCCTCCACATTGCTTGTCGCCCTCGCACTGCTCATTGTCGGGTGCTCGTCGACGTCAGAGGCCACGACCACCACGACCACCACGACCACCACGACGATCCCGGATCCCGACAGCGCCCTGTCCATCGACGCCGAAGGCATGTGCCGAACCCTCGACCTGATGGTCGCCGGCGGCGTTCCCGCACCGCAGGCGGCGGCAGCGATGCTCGACGTGGACCTCGCCAGCGCAACCTCCACCGAGCGTGCCGAATACGGCGACCTCCTCGCCTCATCACCCCAGACGACGTGTCCCGAGCACCGGCTCTACGCCGAGGACGTCACCTACTGGCTCGGCTTCTGAACGGTCCCTGATCGCCTTTGGGTCTGCCTGCAGGGAGGGGATGAGTTGTTTCTCACGCTGTTCGCGTTTCTCTCCCGTTGGGGGAGATGCCCGGCAGGGCAGAGAGGGATGAGTTGTTTCCCACGTCTGGCGTGAGTCGGTGATCTGCGGCCCTCTCTGCGTCGATTCGCTCCGCGTCTCTCCCGCGGGGAGAGACAGGAAGGGGCCCTCTCTGGGTCGCTGCGCTTCGCGTCTTTCCCGCGGGAGAGACTGATGTTCTGCCTCTTGTCGCGCGTCGAAGCCGGTGAGTATGGTTGTGAAGTGGGTCGTCTGCGTGCCTCGGGCGCGGTTCTCGAGACCGCATGCGGCCAAGACAGCATGCGAGGGAGTACCGGTAGTTGGACCGAGAGGTCCGGGAGGAGACACTGTGTCACGTAGATACCTGGTTCTGATCGGAGTCATGGCGCTGTTCGCGACCATGGCTCCTGCACTGGCGGCGACGACGCCGACCGCGAGCGTCCTTGGCGCCATCGTCGATGCGCCTGATCGGTCACTCGACCGAACCGCACTCGACGTCGCCAACAAGCCTGCTCCTTCCCTCGACGAGGTGATCCAGGTCTTCATCCAGTTGAGCGTTCCGTCGGTTGCCGAATTCGCGGCGACGGAGAGCGAAGCCACCGGTTCGTCCCCGACCGACATTCGCCAACGCATCCAGCGCAATGCGGTGCTCGCCCAGCAGGCGAGGCTCCGAATCGACCTGGCGCCCTACATCGTCGCCGAGCGTTCCGCCCTCCAGATCGGCGCGAACGGATTCCGTGCGATGGTCGTCGTTCGTGATATTCCGGCGATCCGTGCAACCCCCGGTGTCGCCTCGGTCGGTGCGGTTGCGATTCACACGCGGACCAACGCGACGAGCGTTCCGTGGATCGGAGCCGATGCGGCGTGGGTCTCGTCCGGTGAGACCGGAATCGGCGTATCGATCGCGATCATCGACACCGGCATCGACTACTACCACGCGAACTTCGACGGGTCAGGCGATCCAGCCGACTTCGAGGCCGACGATCCGACAATCATCGAGCTGGGTTCGTTCCCGACCGACAAGGTGGTGGGCGGGTATGACTTCGTGGGTGACAACTACGACGCCAGCGACGAAGTCGGTTCCCCGATCCCGGCTCCCGACGCCGATCCGCTCGACTGCAACGGTCACGGGACCCACGTTGCCGGCACGGCAGCGGGCTTCGGTGTGGCAGACGACGGCACGACGTTCCCGGGTCCGTACAACGGATCGACGTTCGGCAATTCGTTCGACATCGGACCGGGTGTTGCACCGGGTGCCGTCCTCTATGCCCTGAAGGTGTTCGGATGTGATGGTTCGACGGACGTCACCTCCGATGCCATCGAGTGGGCACTCGATCCCAACGGCGACGGATCCATCAGTGATGCCGTCGACGTCATCAACATGAGCCTCGGCGCCCTGATCGGGAGTCCGCTCGATCCGAGCGCGATCTCGAGCAACAACGCCGTCGCCAACGGTGTGGTGGTGGTTGCGTCCGCCGGTAACTCCGGCCCCGCGGCCTACGTGACCGGTTCGCCAGGTGTCGCGGAGAACGCCATCTCGGTGGCTGCGTCCATCGACGGCGGTGTCGCGGTCGGCGCGACGGAGATCAACACGCCTGCAGAACTTGCGGGGTTGATCGAGTCGAGCGAGGCGGCCTTCTCGGCTCCTCTCTCCGACGTCGGCCCGCTCACCGGTGACCTGGTCATCGCCGAGCCGCTGAACGGGTGTACGCCTCTCACCAACGCCGGTGACGTCGCGGGCAACATCGCGTTCGTGCAGCGTGGATTGTGTCCGTTCGTGGACAAGTACCTCAACGCGCAAGCAGCGGGTGCAACCGGTTTGGTCGTGTTCGACAACTCAGCCGGTCCGCCACTCGTCATGGCCGGGAGCGTCGACAGCCCGACCATCCCGGCGGTTTTCATCACGCGCGCTGACGGCGAGGCCATCTACGACGCCATCACCGGTGGCGCGACGGTCAACGTCACGCTCGATTCGTCGGTGGTGATCCCCAAGCCCGAGCTCGCAGATTCCCTTGCGGACTTCACGTCGAGTGGGCCCGCGCACTTCGGTTCGGGGTTCAAGCCCGATCTCGCTGCGCCCGGCTTCTCGATCGTGTCGGCGAGCTCCGGCACGGGCAACAAGGGAGTCTCGTTCAGCGGGACGTCGATGGCTGCGCCGCATGTCGCGGGGATGGCTGCCATCCTGCGTGATGTCTACAAGGACCTCGATCCGGCGGTCGTCAAGTCCCTGTTGCAGAACTCCGCGACTCCTGCGTACATCGCACCGACGAACGTGGGCACACCCGACGAGGCGCGCATCACGCTCCAGGGCGCGGGTATCGCACAGCTCGACCGTGCAGTTGGCCTCGACGCGTACACGATGCCGGCAGGTGTGTCGTTCGGACGACTGAACCCTGCCGCCAGTGCGACCTACACCGAGACGGTCAGGGTCCACCGGATGGAGAACCCGCAGGTGACCTACGACATCGACATCAGCCCGATCAACTCGGTGCCCGGCGTCACGGTGTCCGCGCCTGGGAGCGTCACGGTGCCCGGCATGGGCTCGGCGACCTTCAACCTGACCATCACCCTCGACCCGGGAGCCATGCCGCCTGATGACGGGTTCTTCAGTCAGCTCGAGGCTGACGGGAGGATCACCCTCATCAACCAGGGCGATGCCAAGGACACGCTCAACATGGCCTACATGGCCGTCGTCGATCCGGCCTCGGTGGTGTCCGGTAGCGGAACAGTCGGTGGTGTCGACCTGACCAATGCCGGGCCTGCAGACGGTTTGGCGGAGGGCTTCACCCTCGCCGGTGAGGGCGACGCGGTCGGTGGCGCCATCGGCGCGGTCGGTGTGCGCACGAACGACTTCGGCGTCGATGTCGTGGAATTCGGTGTGGCCCACACGGCCCCATGGAACACGCTCTCGTCCCTCGAGACGGACATCTTCCTCGACGTCGATCAGGACGGCACGGATGACTTCATCCTCATCGCTGCGGACCTCGGGTTCCTCTTGGGCAGCGACCCCACCGGACAGGTGGTGACGGCGCTCTTGAACCTGACCACGTTCGACTTCGTCCTCGAGTGGTTCGTCCTCGCCGACAACAACGACCACGTGCAGACGCTGACGGTGGACGCATACGGTCCGTTCGGCTTCCTCGAGGATGGTGACACCACCTTCGACTACACGGTGGCGGTGTTCGACCTCCAGACGGACCTCCTTGCCGGACTCCAGTTCGGCAGTGTCGACCTCGCCGAGGTCGTCGACGGAACCGCTGGACTCTCGCAGGCGGTCGCGGCCGG
>JAWOGV010000111.1:0-5299 GCA_046496605.1 Acidimicrobiia bacterium
ACGAGTCGTCCTCGACCTCATCCTCGGCCTCGACCTCGGCCTCGACCTCGGCCTCATCCACCGGATGCGGGTCCGGCTCGGATGGATCAGCGGGTCCCTCCCCCGGTGCCACCGACGCACGATCCGTGAGGTCGATGACCGCGGCGTCTCGGGATTCATCGGCTGGCGCGACGGTCACGCCGGAACCCGACCCCGCTCGGTCTGCGTTCGTCGAACCGACCGTTCGTGCGATCGAAACCATGTCGGTGATCTCCTCGCGGGGAGCCGTCGATCCGGCTTCGGCTCCCCCATGGTTCGGCTCTCCCGGGAGCCTCGTGTCCGTGCCGAGTCCGTGGGACGTCAGGACACGCCGAATGGCGCCGCCGACGGCGCCCTGATCGGCACCCTCGGCGATCCGTATCCGCAGTCCTGCCGGCTTGTCTGCGGACCCCTCCACCTCGGCGCCCTCGACGCCGGGGATCCGAAGCAGGTCATCCTGCAGGGAGCGTTCGTTCACCCTGGCCTCCTCAGCCCTTGTTCAGGCTTGTCTTCCTCCACCGAAGATACGAGAGGACGTCCCCCGGGGCAAGAGTCATATCCGACCGCCCATAGGCAGTAGTCACCCTCCATTCCAGGACATCGCGGTCAGGGATGGGGAGGAAGGGGGGCTCGGTCCACCATCGCCTGGGTGCGAAGGCGAACACGGCACCGATCGCGGTCACCCACAGCCACGGCCGGATCACGACTGCGGCAAGCGTACGGATGTCGATCATGGACCCCAACGCTAGCGCCATGCCCAGCAACGTTCGCCGCGTTGACGGCGATGCTGGGCAGGGCACGAGCCTGCCACGAGTTCTCCGACGTCGGCCCGGCGGCAGTTGACTCCACATCCCGTCGCCAAGGGGGCTTCGGGCGGGTATCGTCTGGTGGCCGCACGGACATCAAGGAGGCAACGTGTCCCTGTCGCAGGACGACCTTGCGTGGTTCGGTGAGAAGTTCGAGGCGATCACCTCCAACATCGAGCGCGCCATCCAGGGCAAACGTGAGACGATCGAGTTGGTCGTTTCGAGCCTCATCGCTGAGGGCCACATCCTGATCGAGGATGTCCCCGGCGTCGGGAAGACGCTGCTCGCCAAGGCGCTCGCACGATCGATCGACAGCGAGTTCCAGAGAATCCAATTCACGCCGGACCTCCTGCCGAGCGACGTCACCGGTGTCTCGGTCTGGGACCGCGAGCGCACCACCTTCACATTCCGGCCCGGCCCCGTGTTCGCGAACGTCGTGCTGGGTGATGAGATCAACCGTGCGAGCCCGAAGACCCAGGCGGCGCTGTTGGAGGCCATGGAGGAACGACAGATCACCATCGACGGGGAGACGCACGTGCTCTCGGAGCCGTTCATCGTCGTTGCAACCCAGAATCCCATCGAACACGAAGGCACCTATCCCCTCCCGGAAGCACAACTCGACCGGTTCATGATGCGCGTGACCATGGGATACCCGGACCGCAACAAGGAACTCGAGATGCTCGAGACCCACGGCGGGGGAAGTCGCTTCATCGACCTCAAGTCGGTCGTCCACGCAGAGGACGTCGTCAAGATGTCGTCGATCGCACGGTCCGTCCATGTCGCGGATGTCCTGCGCGGGTACCTCATCGACATCGCCACTGCCACTCGAGCTCACGGCGACGTCCTTCTCGGCGCCTCACCACGAGCGACCCTCAACCTCCAACGGGCAGCCCGTGCGATAGCTGCCGCCGATGGTCGGGACTATGCGAGCCCGGACGACGTGAAGTCGATTCTCGAACCCGTGCTCAACCACCGGCTCATCGTCAGGCCCGATGCGCAGATGCGTGGCAGAACGGTGGTCGATATCCTCGACGAGGTACGCGCCTCTGTTCCTGTCCCCGGAACCAGGGTCACGACCTGATGCCCACCACGAGGGGTTGGGCAGCCGTCGGGGCGGCCCTCGCCCTCGGTGTCCTCTGGGCGGCCTTCGGGGAGGACCTCCTCCTCGCCCTCTCTGCGTTCCTCGTCGCCGCGGTGCTCGGCGGCTCCCTCTACGTACGGCTCGCCACCCCGCGCCTCACCCTCGAGCGTGACATCAACCCCGTCCAGCTCCACGACGGGGAACGTGCACTGGTCGACATCTCGGTTCGATCCCGACGGCGGATCTACCGTGTTTCCGTCGAGGATCGGGTCCACGGGCTCGGAGCCGCCCGTTTCGTCGCAGATCGAGTCATGCCAGAGGACGTGATGGCGGGGAGATACGAGGTGGTGTGCAGGCCTCGAGGCATCTATACGGTCGGCCCTGCGAAGGTGAGCCTCGGTGACCCGCTCGGTTTCGTCGAATCGACGGCGACGTTCGGTGCGTCGGGCCGCCTGGTGGTGTATCCCAGGGTGGAGAGCCTCGACGGTGTCCCCACAGGTCGCGGCCAGGATCAGACGATCAGCACGTCACGAGCCGCGTTCTGGCACAGTGGCGGTGAGGACTTCTACACCCTTCGCGAGTACCACCAGGGCGATGACCTGCGCAGGGTGCATTGGCCATCATCTGCCCGCAGGGATGAACTGATGATCAAACAACTCGAGATGCCTTGGCAGTCACGGGCCTTCGTCGTCCTCGACCCCAGAGTCGAGCCCCATGTCAGCGCGGAGTCGTTCGAGCAGTCCGTTCGGGGAGCCGCGTCGGTGCTCAACCATCTGTTCCGAACCGGCTACACGCCGACCATATGGGCAGGGCGCGGCAACGGTACGGTGGTTGCGAACGCGGACGCGTACCGGGGGGCGATGGAAGAGCTCGCCGTGATCCGACCCGTACGGTCGTTGGACCTCCGACACCTGATCGGCAGGCTCCGTCGCTCCGGCATGGCAGGTGGCGTCCTCGTGATGGTGACGGGCAAGCCCGACAACGCCGACCTCACCTCGTTCCGGCTCCTCAGTCAGGATTTCTACAGAACCGTTGTACTTTCCGTTTCTGACGGTGACGATGACACGATCATGGGCTTCGCGAGACTCGGCGCCCTGATCGTGAGGACGGCCCCTGACGGGACGTGGGCAGGCGCGTGGCGCAACGCGATGGAGCACGGATGGTCTACCGCTTCAGCTGGATAGCAGGCATCGCGGCGATCGGGCTCGCGTTCTGGGAGCTGTCGTCGCTCCTGCGCGATTCCACGAGCGGGACCCCGTGGCAGCTGGCGGTCCTCATCGCGTTCCTGCTCGGCGCGGGCATCACGTGGACAGCCATCGCGTACCGCGCGAGCGCCATCGTCGTCGTCATCGTCAACGTTGGTGCCCTGGTGCTGACAACCGGCATGCTCATGGCCCCCGACACCTTGTGGACCATCCTGCCGACCTCAGCGACCTGGGACGCGGTCGTGTTCGAGTTCGGACGGGCGCTCGAGATCATCCGGTTCGGAGTGGAGCCCGTCCGCCCCGTCCCCGGCATGGTGATGCTCCTGGCATCGCTCTTCTGGGTTCTCGGCTTCCTCCTCGTGGCCGGCCTGCTCAACGGCCGTCCATTCGTCGCGGTGATGACACCTCTGATCGTCGCGCTCCAGTTCGTGATCATCGATCGGCGTCCCAAGGGCATGGCCCACCTCGCCGTGTTCGTTGGCATCGTCGCCCTGTCGCTCCTGGCCATACGCGCGGACGAGCGTGAGGCCGGGTCTGGTCGCCTGCAGCGTGTCAACGGGGTCTCGCGACCGACGCGCAGGCCATCGGTGGCGATCGTGGGCATGGTCGTGGCGATGGTCGTCCTGTCGCTCTCGGCCGTTGCAGCCGCAGGGGACCGGGTTCCCAGTGACGGCCTCATCACATGGAGGTCTCCCGCGGGGTACTCCGACGGCTACTCGGGGTCCGTCGCCTACAACCCCTTCACCGACATCCGGGCAGGTCTGATCACCCAGACATCGAACCCACTCTTCCGTGCGGAGATAGACGGGGCGGATCCGGCCACCGTCCGCTTCAGGACCGTGACCCTCGACGTGTATCGGAACGGCAGGTGGGCAACCGACCGGGTCCGGATCTACCCGCCCGACGACGAACCGTGGATCGAGGCCGAACAGGCCTATCGGGGAGAGACGATCTCCGTTCGGGCGGACATCCGAATCGACAACCTCGCCCAGCCATGGCTTCCTGCCCCCGTCACCCCGAACGCCGTGATCGCACAGGACCGCAACGACCAGAACGACCTACGGATTCGCAGGCTCGACGGGTCACTGATGCTTCCCGGGGACATCAGCTACGAGGGCATGACGTACTCGGTGCGCGCAGACATGCCGATCTACGACGGACCGACGATCGCCGCCCTCGCCCGCACGACGTCCGGCACCCTCAGTCCCCTCTTCGCAGCAGCGGCCGACAACGGTGAGGCCCTCCCCGATGCCGCAGTCGGCGCGGAGCCCCGGGAACTGACGGACGAGGAATACTGGCTCGAGTATCCGACGGATGAGCTCGGGGCCCGCTTCGCCTCCCTCGCCGAGGACGTCGTCGGGAACGTTTCGACGAACTTCGAGAAGGGGCTCGCCCTCGAGAACTGGTTCCGCGACAGCGGGGAGTTCGTATACAACGATCGTGTCCCCGGTGAATACGCGACGAGCGACGTGTACGCATGGCTGGCCGACGAGGACAACCCCTATGCAAGGCAGGGATACTGCGAGCAGTTCGCAACTGCGATGGCTCTCATGGCACGGGCGGTCGGAGTCCCTTCCCGCGTCGTCCTCGGATTCACACCGGGGACGAGGATCAACGACACGACGGTCCAGGTGATGGACAAGAACGCCCACGCCTGGGTCGAACTCTGGGTTCCGAGCCACGGGTGGATGGCGTTCGATCCGACGCCGAGGCGTCTGTACTCGGCCCCGACGGCGGACGAGACGATCGAAGCGGCACTCGGCTTCTCGCCTGCGGACTACGTCGACGACATACCGAATCCCGCCTTCATCGACACCGAGGGTGGGCAGATCGGACCTGATGGAAGGTTCAACCCGATCGACCGGACGACCCCATTCGTACCGGGTGGAGGCGGCTCGGATGCGGGAACGCCAGGATGGAACCTTCCGTCGTGGCTTCCCTTCGCCATTGCGGCAGCGGGTCTCGCCATCATCGTCGCCGTCACCGGACCGGCGGTGAAGTTGGTCCGACGGCGCAGGCTGAACACAAGGCTCCGCAACGGCGACATCACTGCTGCATGGACCGACATCGTCGATCGCCTCACCGACCTACGCGAACCCGTCGATCCCGCTGCGACGCCCATCGAGGCCGCCAGGGCGATCGATGCGGCCGCGGCGCGACTCCGGGCCGAGCAGCACCTCACGACCCGG
>JAWOGV010000330.1:0-2986 GCA_046496605.1 Acidimicrobiia bacterium
GCCTGAGGCTCGGGGACGGGGTCTTCGACACCGGCAGGAGGCCGTGGGTCGATCTCAGCCTCGCTGACACCGAGACGGTGGTGAACGCCATCGAGGCGTGTCCATCCGGCGCCCTGCGGTATGAACGGCTCGATGGTCAACCCGGGGAGCAGCCGGACGTGCCGACGCGGGTCGTTCCATGGCCCAACGGACCCCTGATGGTTCGTGGTGACATCGAGGTCAACGACAGGCAGGGCGACACGTTCATCGCGGGCCCTCGGGCGGCCCTGTGCCGATGCGGTGCCAGCAAGAACCAGCCGTTCTGCGACGTCTCCCACCGCACCATCGGCTTCCGTGACTCACCGCGTGTGACCGGATCCCGCGAGGATGCGCAGCGACCGAGCGACATCAGCCACGATCCACTCGGATCCTGACCGTCCCGCAGATGGTGCAGATGCGTGAGACGAGCCCCGACGAGGCTGCCGTGCCGTGGTCGAACGTGTGTCGGTGCTCCTGACCCCGAAGGGCCTCGTTCACAGGCACGCGATCGAGGTCGAAGAGGCCCCTTCGTCGCGCGGAGTCGATCGTGCGAAGCCATCTCGTGGTTTGCGGAGCCTCCTGGTTCGCCGTTCGGGAACGTGGCTCTTCCGGCCCGGGAGAACGCTCTTCGGGTGACGGAGTCTTCTTGCGACGCTCGGGCTTCCTCGGCTTTCTCCCGGTACCGGTCGCGGAGGAGTCTCGGGCCACGATGGTGTGTGACGAGAGGGTTCCAGGATCATCCGGTGTGAAGACCAACCGGTCGCCCTCGGCCTCGAAGGCGAACCGCCTGGAGGTGATGGGCGTGATGGTCACTTCTGCGAGGAGCCACGAGCCGAGCTCCATGTCCTTCGTGCGCATGGCCACCGAGAAGGTGTCCACGGTCAGGGTCACAGCGAGGGGTTCGGGTTGGCTGGGCACCTCGATGGCGCCGGTGACCACGATCGGGCCGCTGGTCGTTTGAAGGTCGTCGGGCCGTGGGCGCTTCATCCGCCGGATGCGCATCGGAGAACCCCTTTGTGGACATCTCCCCGATTGTGCTTCGGCACCGAATGAGACGCGGTTCAATCATTCCGCGAGCTGCTCAGCGCCAAATGTCAGGGCTCGGGAGGCTCACCGGAGAGGGGACGGCGCCTCGGTCGTCGCCCCTCGTGGGTCGCCGTGTGATGGAGTCGACACAACAGGATCATGTTGTCGGCACTCGTCACGCCACCGTCCGCCCAATGCACGACGTGGTGCGCATCACACCAGCTCATCGGAGCATCGCAGCCGTCCCATCGACAACCGCCGTCTCGGTGCTCGATGGCACGACGGATCGCAGGTGTGACCGTTCGAACCCTCCGACCGACATCGAGGGGCTGGGAGTCTCCATCGAGGACCATCCGCACGATGCCGGCGTCGCAGGCGAGTCGGCGGATCGTTTCGGTGGTCACGGGCGTGCCGTCGATCTCCGGGAGGTCGGATCGTGATCGCGTGAGCTGTTCGTACGAGACGGTCACCGTGATGTGGGGCTTCTCACCGCCGGAGGTGACCGCGGATGCGCTGTGATCGAGCCAGAAGCGGCTGACTTCGACTGCGGCATCGGCCATGCGCTGGAGATGCGTCCTTGCGTCGGTGTCGAGGACGTTGCCCGGATCGGCGATGGCGCGCAAAGCCGTTGACATGACGTGGCCGGATTCGGCATCGAGGAGTCCCTGGAGGTGCCACATTCCCTCGAATGTCTGGCTCATCGAGAGCCTTCGCCTGTCCCGTCGCCGTTTTGGAGGGCCGTCCTGCGGGCCGAGCTCGACCTGCTGGGACCAGTGCCGAATCGCGATGCGGAGGTCCGATGGTGTCAGATAGGTCGCGATCTCCGCGAACACCGGCTCGTGGAGGGCGAACTCGTCGGGGTGGCTGTGCCTGGCGGCGGCAATCCTGGCGAGCGCCTCGGGACCGATGTCCCCCTCGGTGGCGTGCTTGTGGACCTCCGGCATGTGGGGGAGCTGTGTTGCCGTGCGGATGACGCGGGCAGCCCGCGCGCCGGACATGCGACAGAATCGCCGCAGCCACTGCCTCGGGGAGAGCACGTACTCGCGTTCGGCGATCTTGCGACGAGAGAACTCGCCCACTGCGGCATGGAACCATGCGTTCGTCGCGCTCAGGTGCCGCTCGAGCTCGAGGAGCGCTCGTTCGACGTCCTCATCGGACAGGGACGCCATCACGACGGCGGGATCCGACCCACCTTTCGTGACCATGCATCGCGTTCGACCGTTCATGGATCGAACATACCGACCGGGTATGACACGAAACCACGACGGCCCAACCCATCCGAACACCCGACGACGGCGCCCGGGCGATCGATGCAGCCGGGACGATCAACCGCGGCGCAGAGCGTCCCGGATCTCGGTCAGCAGGATGATGTCCTCGGCTGGTTCCTCGACGGCTTCCTCCAGATCCCGCTCGGCCCTCGCCCTCATGGCGTTGTACGGCTTGACGACGAAGAAGAACAGGGCAAGTGCGACCACGAGGAACGTGAACACGGCATTGAGGAAGCTGCCGTAGAGGATCCTGGAGTCATTGATGGTGATGGCCAACGATCCGAAGTCCGGCTGGCCGAAGATGGCTGCGATCAGCGGAGTGATGATGTCAGCGACCAGCGAGCCGATGACGGCGGCGAATGCAACACCGAGCACGAACCCAACTGCGATGTCGAGGAGGTTGCCCTTGAGGGAGAACTCCCGGAATTCCTGGATCATTGCAACTCCTGTCGTCTGTTGGCACGCAACCCTACCCCCGTGGTGGAGCGGTGAGATGCCTCCCGGGCACGTCCGGTTCCCGCAGGCACTCGGCCGCTCACAGGAAGCGGCCGCTGCGTTCGAGCCTGCCCTCACCTCCATGATCGACGACGTGGAACACGAAGTCGGCATGGCGTGGCTCTCTCGACCTGGCTGAGGTCAGTAGGCGAATTACTGCAAAGTCTTGGCACGCTCAC
>JAWOGV010000398.1:0-7376 GCA_046496605.1 Acidimicrobiia bacterium
CCCTC
Organism: Acidimicrobiia bacterium; assembly: GCA_046496605.1. Classification (GTDB taxonomy): domain Bacteria; phylum Actinomycetota; class Acidimicrobiia; order Spongiisociales; family UBA5794; genus SZUA-442. The sequence goes on from JAWOGV010000398.1 coordinate 6, forward strand.
GGCGAGGTCCTCGGAACCCAAGAGGATCCCCTGCGCATGGGCCTCGAACGCGAGGGCCTGCTCGAACGTCATCGATGACGGTCGATCGAGCGCCTTCTTGATCATTGCCTGCGCGAGCGGGGCGCCGGCGGCCAGTTCCCCCGCAACGTCTTCGACGCGCCTGCCCAGGGCATCCTGTTCGACCACCTCACAGACCAGGCCGATCGCAAGCGCTTCCACCGCGTCCACGATCCGCCCCGTGAGGGCGATCTCCCTGGCATGGGCGAGGCCGACGAGACGCGGGAGCAGCCAGGTGCCGCCGAAGTCGAGCGTGAGGCCCCGCTTGACGAACACCTCGGCGAACCTGGCACGGCCCGTCGCGATGACGATGTCGCAGCCGATCGCGAGGTTCATGCCCGCACCGACGGCGACGCCGTCCACCGCGGCGATGGTGGGCTTGGACGTTCGGTGAAGGGCGACTGCAGCACGGTTCACCGTTGAGGCCATGCGGCTGACATTGTCCGCCGCACTCGGGACATCGGCGCGCCTGCTCATATCGGCACCCGCGCAGAACTCTCCGTCGGCTCCCGTGAGGACCAGGACACGTGCGTCGGATGCGTCGAGGGCCTCGAACGCATCGGCGAGTTCACCCCAACCCTCGGGAGGTACAGCGTTCATGCGCCCGGGGTTCGACATCGTGATCGTCCGGACGTCCCCGGTGTCGGTGATCGTGAGGAAACTCGCCACGGGGCGATCGTACCGTTCCGCCACTCCATCGGGTGCTTCCGGTGTCCACCGTCGGCCGGTAGCCTTCCTCGCCATGACATCCCGACCAACGAACCCCCTGGACGACCTCGCACGGTCGTGCACCGAGACGGTGGCACCGATCCAGCCGTATCAGGCACGCAAGGCCTATGCGTGTCCGGGCTGTTCGACGGAGATCGCGGTCGGAACCGGGCATCTCGTGGTCGTTCCCGACGACGCACCCGACCTGCGCCGCCATTGGCACCGGGGCTGCTGGCACAAGGAGCGTCGTCGAAGGGGCGACCACGCCTCAGTACACCCCTCGTAGCCAGCGCACGACGACGCCGTCACTCCGCCGCGAGATCCCGACGAGATCCATCCTGGCGATGGGTCTGCCGGCACCACCGACCGCACGTCCGAATCGATGCAATTTGGCGTCGTCGACGGATTCCAGCGGGTCGGTGGCTCCCGTCGAGTACTTCACTTCGACCGCAACCAGGGTCCGACCCTCTGCGATGATCAGGTCGATCTCGTCCGGCCACACGCGGACGTTGCGCGACACGATGACGCAGCCACGATCCCTGAGGTACCAGGACGCGATGTCCTCGCCTCGATGACCCGCAGCGGTGTGTTCGCGTGGCATCCCGCGACCGTATTCGGTGGGTGTGACAGGCGGTGGATGCCTTCCCACACCTGATCCTGCGCTCGATTCGCGCGGGAGCCGTGCCATCCCGTCGTCTGAGGACGATCAGAGCCCACTCCAACGATCCGGTGGCCACATGATCACGAATGCCTTGCCGACGACGTCGTCGATGGGGATCGGACCGAAGAACCGCGAATCCTGGCTCGCCGCACGATTGTCGCCCATGACGAAGAGGGCGTCCGCGGGCACGGTGAGCGGCCCGAAGGGTGGCACGACGTACTCCGCGTCCTTGACGTACGGTTCGACGAGGCGCACCCCGTTGACCCACATGGAACCGTCACGTGCCTCGACCGCGTCACCCGGCAGGCCGATGACCCGCTTGATGAACTCCGAGCGCGGTGTGCGGATGCCGATCGACTCGAAGACGTTACGGGTCGCGCTCTCGAGGATCGACTCCGGCTCATCCTCGAAACCGCCCCGAGGGTCGTCGAACACGATCACATCGCCGCGGCCGATATCCCCGATGCGGTAACTCAGCTTGCTGACCAGGACACGGTCGTTGATGAGCAACGTGTCCTCCATCGACGACGACGGGATGTAGAACGCCTGGAAGAGGAACGTCTTGATGATGATCGCGACGCCGAGCGCGACGACGATCAGGATGGGGAACTCGACCCAGAACGGGATGTGACGCCCGGTATCGGAGCCGTCTGGCGATGCCTCGACCCCGTCCGGCTCGCGTGCGATATCGGGCTCGAGCTCTGTCACGGGCCGAACGTTACCGGTGCCTCAGGCGAACCCGGCGTTGGGAAGGGCCCGGTACGACGCGCCTCCGAGGTAGTCGTGCCACAGCATTCGAGCGGCCGTGGAGCGGTGGGGGGACCACGGAGAGGCGATCTCATCCACGACATCGGTCGTGGGGACCGAATCGAGTCCAAGCACCCGTGTCACCGACACTTGCAGCGCACGATCCCCCGTGGGCCAGACGTCAGGATCTCCGCAGGCGAAGATGAGGTAACAGGCTGCCGTCCACGGGCCGACCCCGGTCAGGGAGCGCAGGGCTCCGAGGGCATCCTCGCGCCCGGATCCGGGAACCGGGAGGCGGAAGCCCCCTTCTTCGATCCTCGAAGCGGCCGATCGGACATACCGGCTCTTCTGGCGCGAGAAGCCGTCCATCCTGAGCTGTTCGTCTGTCGACTCGAGCACGGTCGCCGGCGTCACCGATCCGACGCGATCGTGAAGCCTGGAGTATGCAGCCGCTGCGGACGCGAGCGACACCTGCTGCTCGAGGATCAGGCGAACCAGGGTCGCGAAGGTGGGTGGACGCCTCCACAGAGGAGGGACGCCGTTCTGTGCGAGGAGCCGATCGAACGGCGCTCCGCGAGAAGCGAGCTCGGCCGCATGGTGCTCGAGGGACTCCTGATCGGATACGGGGTGAGCCGTATCGCTCGAGGCGTGTCGGATCCCAACGCGACCGGTCATACCGCTAGTCGCGCTTCTCCTTGATGCGAGTCGCCTTGCCGACGCGATCGCGCAGGTAGTAGAGCTTCGCGCGACGAACGTCTCCCCGACGGACGACCTCGATCTCGGCGATGATGGGTGAGTGGACAGGGAAGATGCGCTCGACGCCGACGCCGAAACTGAGCTTGCGGACGGTGAACGTCGCTCTCGCACCGCCCCCTCCGCTCCGGCCGATCACGACGCCCTCGAAGACCTGGACCCGCTCGCGTCCACCCTCGATGACGCGAACATGCACGCGAACTGCGTCACCCGGGGAGAACTCCGGGATGTCGTCGCGCATCTGCGCCGCTTCGATCTCTTCGATCGTGTTCACGAGGTGCCTCCGGGATGGAAAGGGAGAGGTGGATGCGGGCGTGAGTGTATACGCCGAGTACGCGTATGCGCAGCGGATCAGTCGTCGTCGGGCAACGGGGCGATGAGGTCGGGACGTCGCTGCTCGGTTCGGCGCCGCCGCTGCTCGGCGCGCCATTCTGCGATCCGGCCATGATCCCCCGAGAGCAGGACCTCGGGCACGAGCCACCCGCGGAAGTCCGCAGGCCGTGTGTACTGGGGCTCCTCGAGCTCGCCGCTGCGGAAACTCTCCGACGACAGGGAGAGGGGGTTCCCGATCGTTCCTGGCAACAGCCTCACCACCCCTTCGATCACGGCGAGGGCCGCAGCCTCGCCACCGAGGAGCACGAAGTCACCGAGCGAGACCTCCTCATCGATGAAATGCTCGACAACGCGCTCATCGATTCCCTCGTACCTGCCACACACGAGCGTGAGCTCATCGAGACCGCCGAACCGGTCGAGTGTCGCCTGGGTGAGGGGCGCGCCTGCGGGAGTGAGGAAGACCCTGTGACTTGCTGCGAGGGGCTCGAGCGTCGCAGCGAGCGGCTCGATCATCATCACCATCCCTGCTCCACCGCCGTACGGTGCATCATCGACCTGCCGAGGGACCACGCGCGTGGGGTCCATCGGATCGTGGAACTCGACCGTGAGGTCCCCGACCTCGATCGCCTTCGCCACCAGCGATACGGACAGCGGGGAGGCGAAGTACTCGGCGAAGAGGGTGACGACGTTGATCTTCACAGAAGCCTCAGGATGGGGCGCGCAGCGCTGCGACCAGGGTGTCAGCCGTGGCTGAGGCGAGCTCCTCGACGGATGCCTTGGGATCGGGTGAGTCCATGACCACCTTGCCCCCAGTCATGATGATCCCCTCCATCATGCGTCCGACGAGCATGCGCGGCATCGGGCGGAACTCACCCGCGTCGACCCCGTCGCGGTAGATGGATGCGAACTCGTCTGCGATGCCGCCATGGGCACCTGCAATGTCCCGTTGGGCCCCTGGGGAGAGCAGCGGGACCTCGGTGTGGAGGATGAGGCCGAGATGGTCCGTCCCCACGAACTGCACCATCTTCCTGGCGAGCGCGTGGAGGCGTTCGGCGGGGGGCAACGCGGAGTCGACCGACTGGAGGATGTCGACGATCAGCGGGGGCAGGTCCCTGCGCACGAGCTCGATGAGGAGGTCCTCTTTCGATCCGAAGTGCTCATAGAAGGTGGTCCTCCCCATCCCGACGGAGGCGGTGATGTCGGCGTGGGACATCGACGTGTACCCGAACTCTGCGATCAGGTCCCGAGCGGCATCGAGCATCGCGTCACGGGTCGAAGTGGAGGCGGATCGCACTGCCATACTCGCAGGCTAACGCGCATCGCCGGACTCGACCACGAGTCGTCATCGGAGGCTCGGCGTCGCCGAGGATGCCAACCATCCGACGAGGGATCTCGTGGTGATCAGCCGAGATGTCCCAGGATGTCGAGGCCCGACTCGATCGGCTCGTACACGGTGGTGCGCCGCACGGGGTTGCGGTCGAGGTCGAGGATCAGGTCGACGAAGTCCCTGGAGCTCACTGCGGTCCCGTGGCTCGCTCCCGCCGCCCTCGAGATCGACTCATCCATCAGCGTCCCCCCGACGTCGTTGCACCCCGACCGCAGCAGTGCCTCCGCACCGTCGAGTCCGAGCTTGACCCATGAGGCCTGGATGTTGTCGATGAGGCCGATGAATGCGAGCCGTGCAACCGCGTGGATGAGGATGACCTCGTCCCAGGTCGGACCGGGGCGAGCCCTTCCTCGCAGCCAGATCGGCGCTCCCATGTGGACGAACGGGAGCGGCACGAACTCGGTGAATCCTCCGGTTCGCCTCTGGATCGCCCTGAGGACCTCGAGATGGTTCGCCCACGAACGAGGCCCGTCCACGTGGCCGAACATCATGGTCGCGGTGGTTCGGAGCCCGATCTCGTGCGCCGTGATCATGACGGAGGCCCATTGGCTCGTCCGGATCTTGTCCGGACACAGCGTGAGACGAACATCGTCGTCGAGGATCTCGGCCGCCGTTCCCGGGAGCGTCCCGAGGCCTGCCTCCTTGAGTTCGACGAGGAGCTCGCGAATCGTGCGACCGGACGTCTCGGCCCCCTGCCAGATCTCGAGTGGCGTGAACCCGTGGATGTGCATGTCCGGCACGCGCGCCTTGACGGCACGGACCACCTCGAGGTAGAAGTCGCCCGTGAAGTCAGGATGGATGCCACCCTGGAGGCACACCTCGGTGGCTCCTCGTGCCCACGCCTCCTCGGACCTGTCCGCGACCTCGTCGATCGTCATGAGGTATGGCGTCTCGCGCAGGTCGAGCGAGCGCGGCCCCTTCGAGAAGGCGCAGAACCCGCACTTGAAGTAGCACTGATTGGTGTAGTTGATGTTCCGATTGACGACGAAGGTCACGTCATCACCCACCGTCAGGGCCCGAACGCGGTCTGCGGCATCCGCGATCGCCTCGACGTCCGTGCCATGCGCGGACAGGAGCATCTCGAGCTCGTCACGACCGGGTGCCGTGCCGGTGATGGCAGCCTCGAGGACGGATCGAACCTCCGGGGTGGCATCCTCGAGGGTTGCCCGCTCACCGGACGTCCATGCCTCATCCGGCCAGGCCGTCGACAGGCGGCCCTTCGGCTGGGGAGTCGCCACATCCTTGCCGGGCGCCCACTCGATCCGCGGCCTCGCCCAGCCCGATCCGTCGATCTGATTGCAGTATGTCGCGAATGCGCCGTCATCGAGGGCGGCTGCGACCTCGTCGAGGTCGCAGCCCACGGGAAACACCGTCCGTTCGACGAGGACCAGGGGAAGGAGGGCGTCACGGAGCTCGCCGATGCGCTCCGTGTCCCAGTCACGGAGAATGAGGTCCGTCGCACCGTCGTCGACGGCGGTGCAGGCATCGGCCACCGTGTCGACGAAGGTCGAGACGGACACGTCGAGCCCCGGAAGATCGGCGAGGGCACGAGCGCGGCGCACCGTGCTGCGGCCCGTCCGTAGGAACTTCGCCCTCGTGAACGCCACGGCGTCGGTGACGGCCATGTCTGACCCCGCATCGACGATCGTGATCCTCCATCCTTCCACGGGATCGCGCTTGAAGCGCGACACGGCGTCAGGGGTGAGCGCGAACGCAGGGGCAGCGGCGGTTTCGATGCCCGAGACGAGCAGGAGACCACCACGTTGCGCCCCCTCGATGTCGGCGGGCATCGGGCTTGGGACCTCCACGGCGAGCGCGCCCTCGCGCCTGCGGGTCGAGGCCCACACCTCGGTGACGGTGTCGGAGGGTCTCAGCCGGAGGAAGGTGACGGTGGGCGTGGGAGTGAGGGTCATGGGAGTGCGCGAGCTCGGGACAGTACTGCATATCCATCGTCGTCGGTGCGGGCGAGCACGTCCTCGATGAGGCCCTTGTCGATCCAGGTGTCCGACACGTACTCGGGGTATACGGGGAGCCGTGGGACCAGGGAGTACCCGGCATTCTCGGTGATCGTCGCGAGCGTGCCGAGGTGCGGCCATGGTGCCTCGGGGTTGACCCAGTCGATCGTCACCGGGCTGACCCCACCCCAGTCGTTGATTCCCGCGTCGAGGTACACCGAGAAGTCCTCGGTCAGGTTCGGGGGAACCTGGATGTTCGCCGTCGGGCCGAGGATCCATCGTGACACCGCGACGACCTTCACGAAGAAGGGGATCTCGGGCTCCGGCGAGAACCTCATCCGGGTGTTCGCCTTCGCCCGGAAGTTCTGGATGATGTATTCCTGGATGTGGCCGCCCCTGTCGTTGGCCGCTCGCAGGGCGAGGAGGCTGTCCACGATCTCTGCGGTGGATTCACCGATACCCACCAGGATTCCGGTCGTGAACGGGACGTCCAGTTGACCGGCGGCGTCGATGGTACCCATCCGCACGGCGGGCACCTTGTCAGGGCAGAGGTGGTGGGGCATCCCCTCCTCCGTGAGTCGGTCCGAGATGTTCTCGAGCATCAGCCCCATCGAGACGTTTGTCGGCCTCAGTGCGCTGATGTCCGATGGTGTCATGATGCCGGGATTGGCGTGGGGGAAGAGCCCTGACTCCTCCCGGATCAGCTCTGACATCATCACCACGTACTCGATCGTCGTCTCGCATCCGTGTCGGCTGAGGAACTCACCTGC
>JAWOGV010000257.1:0-13970 GCA_046496605.1 Acidimicrobiia bacterium
GAGGCTGAATCCCGCGTTGCGGAACACCCGCATCATCGCGTGGTTGTCCGCCAGCAGGAAGGCGCGGAAGCCGGCGATGCCTCGCGATCGTGCGTAGGCCGACAGGCGGAAGAGGAGGACCGTTCCGATGCCGCGGCCCTGCATGCCGTCGGCGACGGTGAACGCCACTTCGGCCAGATCCGGATCGTCATCGGCCGTGTTGTACCTTCCGACACCGACGATGCGGCCATCGAGGATGGCGATGAAGGCCATCCTCGTCGAGTAGTCGAGGATCGTGAAGTCGTGGAGCTCCTCGGCGGTCAGCTCCTTTTTCACCCTGAAGAATCGGAAGTAGCTGCTCTCGGATGACAGCGACCGTACGAGGTCCTGGAGACCGTCGGCGTCGCCGGGGGCGATGGGGCGGATGCGCATGGTTCCGCCGTCCTTGAGCACGACACTTTGTTCCCAGTCCGACGGATATCCCTCGGGCGGATCCTCGGTGATGGCAGGCACGAATGTGGTGGTCATGGGCGCTTCTCCTCGTGTTCGCCCCGATTCTCCCACGAACGTGCACCCATCGGTTCGGTCGACGCCCCGCACCCTGCTAACCCGGGTCGGGGACCAAGGGGCTTCCGAACACGACAGTGACCTCCGCTCCCCCGTCGCGCGATGATCCGATTCGGACGCCGCCACCCGTCCGTTCGGCCGTTCGTGCCACGATGTCGAGTCCGAGCCCCGTCGAACCCGCAGCCGAGGTGCCGCGCTTTGCCACCCCGAGATCCACGAAACCGGGACCGTCGTCCGAGACGATCAGAACCGGGCACCCGTCGGCCTGACGGCGGACGGTGAGCCGGTACCCGCTCCCTGCCGGAGTGTGGGCGAAGACGTTCTCGACGAGGACATCGACCATCGCACCGAGGTCCGTCCGTGCGAGGGCCACCGGATGCGCGCCCTCTCCCACGCGGACCGCCGTTGCACGTCCCTGTTCGTCCGCGAGGACCTGCCAGAAGGCTGCGCGATGCGCGACGACCTCCCCGAGATCGACGTCCTCATCGCTCGCCGACCCGAATGAGCGACCCCGGGCCGAGCGGATGAGCCTGTCGATCTCACGCTCGAGCTCATCGATGTCATGACGAAGGGCCTCACTCTCCCCCGGATCCGCAAGGGTCTCGGACTGGAGGCGCAGCGCCGTGAGCGGGGTCCGCAAACGGTGTGAGAGATCCGCGACGGACTCCCGCTCGGCCGCCAAGAGCGCATCGAGGCGGCCCGCCAGCGTGTTGAAGGCCTTGCCGACCTCGGCGATCTCCTGCGGGCCACCCGGTCGGACCCTCGTGTCGAGCATCCCCTCGCCCCACCGATGGGCTGCATCCGACAACTCGGTCACCGGTCGGACAACGGATCGGCCGAGCCAATCGGCGGCGAGCACCGCGATGGCGATGATGGCCACAGCCAACCCGAGGAGCATCGCCCACGCCACTCGCACCCCCCTCGTCAGATCGGCATCCGTCACGAAGGCTCGCACGACCACCGTGCTCTCCGTACCGGGGGCATCCGGGAGGAGGACCGGAACGAGGACCTCGGCGCCTCCCTCCGCTGCCGCGGTGAAGGCTGCCCCGCGCCGCGCCTGCTCGACGTTGCTGGACGGGATCGCCACCCCACCGACCACGGTGTCATCGACGAAGATCACACTCAGCTCGGCGGGATCTCCGAAACGCCCGAGGACTGATCGTGCGTCCTCGGGTGTCACGACGCCGGACGGCGAGGCGGACGACAACACCGCAATGGCTGCCGCAATCGACTGGGCGTCGCGCTCTGCGCTGCTGAGGGCACGCGTCTGTGCCTGGTTCCGGATGAGCATCCCAACCGGTATGAGGAACGCGACGACGACCAGGGAGGCGACGGCAAGGCTCAGGAGCGCGAGACGCCGCCTCATGTGGGATCGACGAGCTTGACCCCGACACCGTGGACCGTCTCGAGGTATCGACTCTCGGCGGCCGACTCTCCGAGCTTCTTGCGTATCCACGAGAGGTGGACGTCCACCGTCTTCTCCGAGCCGCCGTAGGGCTGGCGCCACACCTCGGCCATGAGCTGTCGCTTCGAGACGACCGTGCCCTCGCGCTCCGCGAGGTGCACGAGGAGGTCGAATTCCTTCGGGCTGAGGTGGACGACGTCACCATCGAGGGTTGCGAGCCTCGCATCGGGGTCGAGCCGCAATCCGCCGACGGTGAGCACGGGCCGTGAAGCGTCGCTCGATGCACGCCGCAGCACGGCCCGCACCCTCGCCTCGAGCTGTTCGACGCTGAAGGGCTTCACGAGGTAGTCGTCTGCGCCCGCGTCGAGCGTTCGGATCACGTCACGGTCCTCGCTGCGGGCCGTTGCGACCACGACAGGGACGTCGGTGACGGCACGAATCATCTTGAGCAGCTCGCCGCCGTCGAGATCGGGAAGGCCCATGTCGAGAATGACGACGTCGGGTGAGGAGCCGACGATGAGCTGGAGCCCGTCGAGCGCGGTGCCCGCCCCGTGGACGTCGTAACCCTTCTCGGCGAGGACACGTGCCATCAGCTCACGGATCCGTTGATCGTCCTCGATGATCACGACTGCGGCCATCGGCGGTAGCAAAGCAGGTGGCGCCGGTCTTAGCAACTCCTTAACATGTTGTTGGATACGCCGAAACCCCGGGGTGTGGACGATGACGACATTGCGGCAGAGACTCCTCCTGGTCGCCGGCTGGCTCGCTGCAGCCGTAGGCGCAGGGTTGGTGGCCTCGGGCGCCGTCACCGTGGCAGGTGGTCAGGTCCTCGACCGACCCCTTCGCCCCATGACAGCAGCCGAGGTCGCTGCGCTCCCTGTCGATGAGGTGGGTACCTCGGGGGTGATCGAGCCCCATGCCTCCGGCGGTTTCGGACAAACCACCCCGGAGCCCACCTCGGGGAGCGATGACGCCGTCGACGGTCGGGCGGACCCGACCGGCGCCGGGAGGAGTTCCGCATCGACCTCGGATCCCGAGGACGATCCGTTCGTCGTCACGAGTACCTCGGTCGTGCGCGTCGTCTCGGTCGTGGGTGGAACCGCGTCGTTCGCCGTCGTCGACGATTCGTTGACACTGCTGTGGGCCACACCACAGCCGGGGTACGTCGCAACGACGAGGCGTCAGAGCACCGAGTCCATCACGATCGCGTTCTCCTCGAACCGCGGGGTATGGGTCGTCGAGGCGACTTCGATCGACGGCAGGATCACCGCCGATTCGCGCCCGGAGCGGATCACCTAAACGGTCGAGTCCCTCGACGCGTCCGGCTTGAACGAGAGCGTCCTGTCGTAACTCTCCACGAACGCGAGGACGTCCTCGGGACGGAGCGGTCTCGCCACGAGGTACCCCTGCACGCGGTTGCATCCGAGTGCCCGCATGACCGACAGCTCCTCGGGTGACTCGACACCCTCGGCGATCACCTCGAGGTCGAAGCTCTTGGCGATCGCGATGATCGCGGCGGCGACCTGCTCGGCCTCCTTGCGCCGGTGCGCCTCTCGCACGAAGCTGTCGTCGATCTTGAGCGCGCTGATCGGCAGGCTCTGGAGGTGGCGGAGGGATGAGTACCCCGTGCCGAAGTCGTCGATCGAGACCTTCACGCCCATGTCCGCGAGCCGCTCGATCGCGCGCGACGCCCTCTCGGATTCCTGGGTGATCATCCTCTCGGTCACCTCCACCTCGAGGTGACGTGGATCGAGATCCGCGGCGGCGAGGGCGATGGCGATCGTCTCGACGAGGTTCGCGTCACGGAAGAGCCTCTCCGATGCGTTGACGGCGACACGCATCGGGCGCATCCCCTCGTCGGTCCACCGACGCATGTCGAGGCAGGCGACGTCGATCAGCCACTCCGTCATCGGCACGATGAGATCGGACTCCTCCGCCAGGGGAATGAACTCGCCCGGCATGATCAGACCCCGTTCGGGGTGGTCCCACCGCATCAGTGCCTCGAGCCCGATCACGATCCCGCGGGCGACGTCGACCTTCGGTTGGTACTCGACGCGAAGCTGGTCCTTCGCGGTGATGGCCGTCCTCAGATCCGCGAGGAGGTCGAGGCGATCAGTGGTCCGATCCCTCAGTGTCCGCGTGTAGTACTGGTACGTGTTGCGTCCGGCCGCTTTCGACTGGTACATCGCCGTGTCAGCACCCTTGACGAGTTCCTCGTACGTGTCCCCGTCGAGCGGATAGACCGAGATCCCGATCGATGTGGTGATGACGATCTCGCGGTGTCCCACGCTGAACGGCGTCCCGATGGCCTTGAGCACCTTGTGGGCGACCTGGCCCGCATCCTCGACCCTCTTGCCCCCTTCGAGGAGGATCGTGAACTCGTCACCGCTGAGACGGGCAACCGTGTCGGTTTCACGCAGGCACGCGACGAGGCGCGCTGCGATCTGGCGCAGCAGCTCGTCACCGACGGCATGGCCGAATCGATCATTGATGTCCTTGAACCCGTCGATGTCGAGGAACATCACGGTCACGAGGCCGCCATCGCGACGAGCCCGTGCAATCGCGGAGTTGAGCCGATCACGGAACAATGTGCGGTTGATGAGCCCGGTCAACTGGTCGTACTGGGCCATGTACCCGAGACGACGGTCCGTTCGCCTGCGCCGCACGTACACGACGCCGAACGCGCACGCGCTGATGGAGGCGGCTCCGGCAACGATGGCGAGGATCAGCATGTGTGCTCACATCCGGCGGTCACACGGAGTCATCGGCAGCGGTGCCGCGGGAGTGAAGTGGTTGCGTCGAAGTGCGTCAGGCCGACGCCAGAGCGGCAGGCACCGAAACGTGGAGCAGAACGGCTTCACGGGCGCCGTTGAAGCGAACGGTTCGCGCCATCGGAGCTGGGAGCAGGCTGATCACATCATCGATGTCCACTACTGCAGGCTCGTCGACCGTGAGGGTGCGACCCTCGAGATCGACGACGGCCTGTCCGGCGGCCTGCAGGTTGTGGAGCCAGTCGACCTCGGTGCCGTAGGGCAACGGGATGATGACACCGTGGTGGGATTGGTGGGCTATCACCGGCGTGGCGTAGGGCTTCCCGGATCGGCGCCCGACGTGATGGACGATGGCGGTGGTGCCGGATCGTCCTGGGACCCGGAGCATCAGCGGATTGGTCACATACTTGTTGAAACGCTTGATGAGGCGCAGCGCCCGGGGGTTGCGACTCCGCCAGGCCCAGACCATGAGCGCCGTTTCAACGACCCAGCCGACCGCGACAACTCCCACAATCGCGAGCAGCAACTTGGCGAACATACGCACTTCCAGCACCTCCGTCAGTTGCAGAGCTGGCTCGTCAGGAAGCGGATCAGGGGTTGGTTGATGCGGTCCGGGAATTCGTAGTGCGCCAGGTGTCCGGCCCCTTCGAATTCGTGATACTCGACTCCGGGAAGCAGCTCACGGAGCCTGCGCATTGAATCTCCGGCGATCTTCTTGTCCAAGGTTCCCCAGGTGAGCATGATCGGAATGCCCTGTTCCCTGACGCTTTCGTAGCAGGAGGTTGGATCCTGGAGTGCGTCGCCTCTCCAGTTGGCCAGGATGGCTCTCCGTTTCCCTTCAAAACTGAACTGCTTCGCTACCTCGGGTTCCAGCGAGGCCCTCACATCGGCGGACACAATGGAATCTGAGAGGCCGATGAGCTTGTCATCCCCCACCAGTCGCAGAAGGAGCTCTCCGATGAGGGGAGTCTTGAGAACCGAAGCGACGACTCCTTGCGAACCCTCAAAACCATCGAACAAGGGCGCCAGTAGGGCAAGCTTCTTGACCTTTCCCGGGTTCTCTGCCGCAAAGCACGCTCCGATGCTTCCACCCTGAGAGCTTCCCACCACGAGAATCGGGGTGGGGATCTCCAGACGGCTCAGCAATTCGGCGAGCTGGGTGGTGTAGAGGCGCCGATCGTATGTGGGCAGTTCGGGCCGGTCCGAGAAACCATGCCCAAAGAGGTCGTATCTGAGCACCCGGAGTCCGGCTGCACACAGATCCTCGATCGTGTTGTCCCAGGTCACATAGGGTGCAGCATTGCCATGAATCAGCACAACAAGCTCACCTGCCGTGTCGCCCCTCAGCTCGTAGTGGGTGACACCCGCAGAGAGCTCCGCAAACTCGCCCGGCAGACCGCTCCTGGTTTCCGCCGTCAGGTCCTGTCCTACTCTCAACACTTGCTCAGTCCTCCGAATCTGCGAAGCACGGGCTGCGACGCGCCCATCGATCTGCAGTCCGTAGAAGGTCGAACGTGGCTACGGCCTTGGCCGCAACGAGGACACGGCTCGTGAAGTACGGATGGAACTCCCCAAAGGCAATCGTCCCGACACTCGCCAGAGTGATTGCAGTCGCTCTTCGCACAGCGGCATCCTCGTTGAGCCGCGAAGGTATCCGCACTTTGATTGTCTTCCCGTCGGCTGCCATTGGCAAGGGGGACATTGTCCATGACAACCACTTGGCGCGTGCCCGGGGTGGGACTCGAACCCACACACCCTTGCGGATAGCGGATTTTAAGTCCGCCGCGTCTACCGGTTTCGCCACCCGGGCACGCGGGCAGGGTACCGGTCCCGCCTCGGCGTAGCCGTACCGGAATGCGTAGTCTTCCGGTACCCGGAAAAGGAGTCCTTTGGTGAAAGTCTTCCCTCCCGAGAAGATCCGCAATGTCGCTCTCGTCGGTCATGCCGGATCAGGGAAGACGACGCTCGCGGAGGCACTCCTCTACCGCGCCGGATCGATCGGGAGGATCGGGAGGGTCGAGGACGGCAACACCGTCACCGATTATGACCCCGAGGAGCACGGACGCTCGATGAGCGTGACGATGGCGCTCGCCCCATTCGAGTGGCGTGGCCACAAGGTCAACCTCATCGACACGCCGGGGTATGCGGACTTCGCCGGGGACCTCCACGCTGCCATGCGTGTCGCCGACCTCGCGGTGTTCGTCGTCAGCGCCGTCGAGGGTGTCGAGGTGCAGACCGTGTACGCGTGGCGGATCGCAGAGAAGCTCGGTGTGCCGAGGATGGTGTTCGTCAACAAGCTCGACAAGGAACGCGCGTCATTCGACACGACCCTGCGCGATCTGAGGGACCGCTTCGGAGCAGGCGTTGCACCGATCGAGCTCCCCATCGGAGAGGAACAGTCATTCCGCGGGGTCGCGGATCTGTTCCGAGACAGGGCGTACGTCTACGACACCGGGAAGGCCGAGGTCGTCGATATGCCGGAGGAGATCGCCGACCGCGAACACGAGGTCCACGACAACCTCGTCGAGGGCATCGTCGTCGGGGACGATGCGCTGCTCGAGCGGTACCTCGAGGGTGAAATCCCCACCGTTGACGAACTCGAGCACACGATGGCGATCGGCGTCGCAGCGGCAAAGGTGTTCCCCGTCGTGTGCGGCTCCGCGATCGGACCGATCGCAGTCGATCGCCTCGCGGACTTCATCGTCGAGCTCGGACCCTCACCCCAGGATCGACCGCTCACCACGGTCATGGCGGGCGACGAACTCGTTGAGATCGCGAAGGACCCGAACGGCGATCCGCTGGCGTTCGTGTTCAAGACACTCGCCGACCCGTACGTCGGTCAGATCTCCCTCATGAAGGTCCTGTCGGGGACCATCAAACCGGAGACCCACCTCACGAACGCGAGGACGGGTCAGGACGAGCGCCTCGCCAAGATCGCCACCATGTTCGGCAGGGAGACGACCCTCGTGGAGGCAGCGCCCGCAGGCGACATCGTCGCCGCGGCGAAGCTCACCAACACCGCGACCGGGGACACGCTCGCACCGAAGAACAAGCCCGTGAAGGCCCTCCCCATCGATCGACCACCGGCCGTGCTCGCCACTGCGGTCGTGGCACGAACCCAGGCCGATGACGACAAGCTGTCGACCTCGCTGTCGAGGATCCTCGACGAGGACGCATCGTTGGCGATGACGCACAACGACGAGACACGCCAGACCCTCCTGTGGGGGCTGGGAGAGACCCACCTCGGCATCACATTGGAGAAGCTCGAACGGAAGTTCGGTGTAAAGGTCGACCAGGAAGCCGTGCGCGTCGCGTACCGCGAGACGATCACCCAGCCTTCAGAGGCCGAGGGCAAGCACAAGAAGCAGTCGGGCGGTCACGGCCAATTCGGCGTGTGCCACCTCAAGCTCGCACCGCTGCCTCGGGGCGAGGGCTTCGTATTCATCGACGCCGTGAAGGGCGGATCCATCCCGCGCCAATTCATCCCCGCCGTGGAGAAGGGCCTCATCGAGACCATGCATGAGGGCGGACTCCACGGGTACCCGGTCGTGGACATCGAAGCGACGGTCGACGACGGCAAGTACCACTCGGTCGACTCCTCGGAGATGGCGTTCAGACTCGCTGCCAGGGCGGGATTCAAGGCAGCGTTCGACGCGGCGGGCCCGATCGTGCTCGAACCCGTATCGAGGGTCCTGATCACTGTGCCGCCCGACTACCAGGGCGACGTCATGGGTGACATCGCGGCCAGGCGGGGGGCTGTCCAGGGTTCGATGGTGAACATGGACGGAACCCACACGGTCACGGCTGAGATCCCGACGAGCGAGATCGTGAGGTACGCGATAGACCTCCGGTCACTCACCCAGGGTTGGGGACACTTCACCGCGAGCCACGATCACTATCAGGAGCTTCCCTCGCACATGGTGGACCGAGCACTCGCAGCAGCCGCAGCGAACTGACCGCGGATCGAGTTCACACCGGCTCGAACCAGTCGGGATTCGACACGGCCGCTTCGTCGCTGCTGACGACACACGGCATGGCACAGTCGAGCGGCTCGATGCGCTCGGCGACGGAGGCTCCGACGGGATTGGATCGGCCGGCGGCCGTGTCGGCATAGTGTGCGTGCAGGCACTTGACACCGTGGCGCGAACCTGCGACGCCTCCTCGTGGCACGGGTCCGTCCCAGTCGGGTGGGATGAGCGCGTTGCGCTCACGTTCGTACCTCCGCATCGCCTCGCGGTACCTCGATGCGAGGTCCGGGTCGTCCGCGATCGCCGCGTCCGCTGCCTTCACGCCACCATCCGCCTCGAGCCTCGAGATCCGCACGACGGCGAGGGGGCATGTGAGCCAGTGTGTCGTGGGAAACGGCGTACCGTCGTCGAGGACGGGAGGAACCGCTATGACCGTGGGAAGCCCGAGGTGGCAGCGGGCCTCGACCGCAACGGTCGATCGCGGCGGCCTGCCGATCTGGACCTCTACGACCGCACGGTCATCCATCGCCTGCGACGTCACCACCCGTGACGAAGTCCCATATCCGCTCGAGGAAGCTCCGCGGCTCGGAGGGTCCCGTTGTCACGGCGGCCACGGGGCCACTCGGGTCGGCCTCGTCGGGGGTGATGACCACATACGATATCTCCCCGGGTCGGACGAACCCGTACTGCTCCCTTGCGACCCGCTCGATCTCCTGCTCTGACAACAGCGCGGAGGCGTCGTCACGCAGGGCTGCGTTGTCGGCCTCGAGGACGGCGAGCCGATCCCTCGCTGCGTTCACCTGGTTCCCCCGTTCGAGGTACTGCTGGACAGGGAGTACGCCTGCGGCCATGAGCCCGACCGACACCAGCAACGTGACGAAGAGCATCGAACGCACCCTCGAACGTCGCCTCCTGCGTCGAGGCGGCTCTGTGGCGATGCTCCGCTCGAGCGTGTCGGTCATCGGAACTTCCTGAAGCGATCCCATCCCGCGAACCGGGCCTGTGAGCCGAGGCTCTCCTCGATCCGAAGGAGCTGGTTGTACTTCGCCGTGCGCTCACCGCGAGCGGGTGCTCCCGTCTTCATCTGTCCCGCGTTGGTGGCGACGGCGAGATGCGAGATGAACGAATCCTCGGTCTCACCCGATCGGTGCGACACCATCGATCCGTACCCCGATCGCTCTGCGAGCTCCATCGTGTGCAGGGTCTCGGACAACGAACCGATCTGGTTGACCTTGACGAGGATGGCGTTGGCAACCCCCATGTCGATCGCCTTCGCGAGCAGTTCGACGTTCGTCACGAGGAGGTCGTCGCCGACGATCTGGGTTCGGGTGCCGAGTTCGTCGGTGAGGAGCTTCCACCCGTCCCAATCCGCCTCGTCGAGGCCGTCCTCGAGGGAGACGATCGGATAGTCCCCCACGAGGCCCGAAAGGTGCTGGACCATCTCCTCGGATGTGAGGGTCGCTCCTGACAAGTGGTACATGCCGTCGGAGAAGAGTTCGGATGCAGCGACGTCGAGGGCGAATGAGACATCATCGCCGACCGTGTAACCGGCAGCCTCGATCGCCTCGCTCAGGACGTCCAGCACATCCCGATCAGACGCCAGATCGGGTGCGAAACCTCCTTCATCGCCGACGTTCGTCGGGAGGCCACGGCTGGAGAGGACCTTCTTGAGGGAGTGGTAGACCTCGACACCGGCCCTCAGCGCCTCCCGGAAACTCGGCGCACCACCGGGAACGAGCATGAACTCCTGCGTGTCGATCGAGTTCGCCGCATGGGCTCCACCGTTGACGACGTTGAAGCACGGCGTCGGGAGCGTCCGGGCAGCGGTCCCGCCCAAATATCGATACGTCGGAACCCCGACGGAGGCCGACGCGGCGCGCGCCGTGGCAAGGGACACACTGAGGATGGCGTTCGCACCGAGCTTCGCCTTGTTCGGAGTTCCGTCGAGATCGAGCATGACCCTGTCGACCGCTTCCTGCTGCGTCGCATCCATGCCGACGACCTCGGGCCCGATCGTGTCGTTCACGTTCGCGACCGCCTTCAGTACGCCCTTTCCGAGGTAGCGGGCGTCGCCGTCGCGCAACTCGACGGCTTCCAACGCTCCGGTCGATGCGCCGGAGGGAACGATCGCGCGGCCATATGCGCCATCTCCGAGGTGGACCTCCGCCTCGACCGTTGGATTACCCCGCGAATCGAGGACCTCGCGTGCGTGCACGTGCGTGATGGTGGTGTGATGGCCCATGGTGACCCCCGAGGGTAGACGCTGGATTCGGTTGCTATGTGCTTTGTCCCGAGGGGCCCATTGTGGTCCCCTTTGCGGCGCTCCACGCCGCGTCGAGCTCGACGGCATCGGCGTCCGCAACGGATCGGCCATCATCGGCGAACCTCGCCTCGACGACGCGGAAGCGGTCCATGAATCGCTCGACGCTCGCCCTGAGCGCACCCTCCGGATCGACATCGAGGTGCCTGGCGAGGTTGACGGCCGTGAACAGCACGTCTCCGAGCTCGTCAGACGACCTCTGACGATCCCCGACGGCGGCCTCGAGTTCGTCGATCTCGGATCGGAGGACGTCGACGACGGGACCGGGCGCATCCCAGTCGAAACGCACCGAAGCAGCCCTCATCTGGACCTTCATGGCCCTGGCGATCCCAGGCATGCCGACGGGCACATCGTCCATCAGGCTCTCGCGGCCCTTCTCGCCGTGCTTGATCCTCTCCCAGTTGTCCAGGACATCTCGCGCCGAGTCGGCGGTGACGTCGCCGAAGACGTGGGGGTGCCGTCGCACGAGCTTGCGACGGATACCTTCGGCGACCTCGTCGACGTCGAAGGCGCCGGTCTCTGAGGCGAGGGTCGCGTGGAACACGACCTGGAGGAGCAGGTCACCGAGTTCGTCCTCGACCTCGGCATAGGTACCGAAGTCGACGTCGCCCTCCGGTGCGGCAACAGGAAGCCTGCCAATCGCGTCCGCCGTTTCGTACGCCTCCTCGATGAGGTGGCTGAGCAGGGTGTGATGGGTCTGGTCGCGATCCCACGGGCACTCACGCCGCAGGATCCTGTTGGTAGCGATCAGACCGAGGAGGCCGACATCGGCGCGTGCGACGTACACCGTCGTCCGTGATCCCGGGCGGTACCTGGCAAGGTCCTCGAGGGCCATGGGAGCGACGACCTCGTCCTCATCCCCGAGGCGGTCGAGAACAACGATCTCGGCGTCGCCCTCGAGCACCCTGCCGAGCGATATCGCAACCTCACCTGCGCTGAGGGGTGAGTCGACCTGCGTGATGAACGTCGGGACGTGGAGCGGCAGCGGATCGGGTAGGTCCCGTGCGTCGAGGATCTGGGCCCCATGCGTGATGGGGTCGATCCCGACCGCCACGTAAGCCAGATCCAGGAACGACGGAGCGCTCGCCACGGACACCTCGATGCCGATCGCGCGCGCGGCTGTCACGACCATCGGAACCGTGCGCTCGCCGACCGCCGGGCTTCCGGGTACCGCGTATGTGACCTCGGAATGCCTTGCCGCTTCCACGACCCGATCCACGATCGCTGCGTACACCTCGTCGAACTCGTCGTACGCCTCGTACAGATCGTCGCACGTGGCGAATCCGCGCGTCGCTGAGAGTTGTTCTGCGGCGGGGTGCTGGCCGGTTCGCAGGATGAGTTCCCGCCCAGGGTCAGCGACGATGGACCGAGTGACAGGATCGATTCGGTCGAGTCCCGAAGGTCCGAGCCCAACGATGACGATCGCCATCAGGGAGAGGTCGGCGGTGGCAGGATCCCGTCGCCTTCTGGGAACCACCGGCCGATCTGAGACCGCACGATGACCACGGCCCTCTCGACGGCACCGTCGCGCCAGTTGGCCCATTCCCCTGCAAGGGCGTCGGCAGGGATCCACCGCTGGGACTCCGAAGCGAACTCCTCGTACGACGCTGGTGACTCTCGGCTCTCGACGATCACGATGTGCCAGCCGAATTCGGTCTCGAACGGATCGGTGACCTCACCGACGGGCGCCGAGGCGACGACGGTCGCGAACGGCTCGACATACGCGACGGGGATGGACGGACATGGAAGGGCACCACCGCGCGAGGAGGTATCGAGCGAGATCTCGTCCGCCACGCTGGCGAAGTCCTCGCCGGCGAGGACACGATCCCGCGCCTCGGCTGCCTCGGCCTCGGTCGCGACGAGGATGTGGATCGGACACACCTCGATGAGTTCCCGCTGCCGTTCCTGCCACACGCGCAGCAGGAGTTCCTCGTCCGCCGCGATGGCATCGATGACCGCATCGCGGACCATGAGCTGGGTGGTCACGATTTCGACCGCGAGGTCGGTCAGCTCGGGATTGGCAGCCACATTCGCGACGACGTCGAGCTCCTGCGGTGTCGCCTGCGCGAGCCACGCGTCCCGCGCCTCGGGTGTGTCGAGGCCGGTGATTCCGTAGTCGTCCTCCGCTGCGAGGAGGGTCGCCCTGCCGATGATGAGGGTCGTGAGGTCACCGCGGAACTGCCCACCTTCGGTCGTCGAGCCGACCTCGGCGGTTCGCAGCCCCGTCACCTCCCCGTCCGTGATGTCGGTACCGCCGACGGTCGCTGCCACATGAGCTGACGAACAGGCGGAGAGGGCGAACGCCGCGGCCATGGCGGCGGCGGCGATACGGGATCGCGATGTCATGGTGTCTCCGAGGTGTCGCTCGATGGTGGCCACATTGTACGGAGGAAGGCGCGTATGGCCGTGGTGGGTGACCCGTCCGGAGGACGGAGGTACAAGGTTGCTCCGCGAAGCACGGAGCCCCTGGCGATCCTCCCGAGGCGGACCTCCTCGGAAGCCTTGAGCGTGACCGGGGCGATCTTGACCTCCCTGCGGTTCTGGAGGATCTCGGTGATGCCGAGGCGCAACGCGTCCCGCCTGAGTCGCGCGAGGTCGATGAGTTCCAATGCAGGTTGCGGAAGGGGACCGAAACGATCGAGCCATTCGGCCTCCACGTCGTCGATCGCCTCGTCGTCGATGGCCCCCGCGAGCCTCCGGTACGCCTCGATGCGGGTCTCTCCGCCTGCCACGTACTCGACGGGGAGGTGGGCATCGACCATGAGATCGATCCGGACCGACTCGTCGGCCTGGTCATCGACCTCGCCCCCCATCAACTCCGACACGGCATCTGCGACGAGTTCGGCGTACAGGTCGAAACCGACCGCAGCGATGTGGCCGGATTGGGTCTCCGAGAGGATCGACCCCGCGCCCCGGATCTCGAGGTCTCGCATGGCGAGCTCGAAGCCGCTCCCCAGGTT
>JAWOGV010000278.1:0-3375 GCA_046496605.1 Acidimicrobiia bacterium
CCTCCTCGCAGGTGCGCTCATCTCCGGCTTCCTGCTCGCCATCTACATGGCGAACGCCGGCGGCGCATGGGACAACGCGAAGAAGTTCATCGAGGCCGGGGCCTTCGTCGGCAAGGGATCGGACGCGCACAAGGCGGCCGTGGTCGGGGACACCATCGGCGACCCGTTCAAGGACACAGCAGGGCCGTCCATGAACATCGTCATCAAGGTGATGACCATCGTCTCGCTCATCTTTGCAACCGCGTTCGTCAGCGCAGGCGGATTGCTCTAGGGGAAGCGGCGGAGGCTCACATCTCATGCGCATCGTCATCGTGGGAGCCGGGGCCGTCGGGTCCTACCTCGCCGAGAAGCTGTCGTACGAGGGTCAGGACGTCGTCGTCATCGAATCCGACCCGGAGCGTGCCGCGATCGCCCAATCCGAGATCGACTGCCTCGTCATCAATGGCAACGGGGCATCTGCCGAGACGCTGAAGAAGGCAGGCCTCGATGACGCCGACCTGTTGATCGCGGTGTCGTCGTCGGATGCCGTCAACGTCCTCGCGTGCGCGGCGGGAACGAAGCTCGAGATCCCCCGCAAGGTCGCTCGTGTCGAGGATCCCCAGCTCAAGGCCGAGGTCGAGGCCCTCGGTGTCGACCTCGTGATCGACCCCGGTGAGGCCGCTGCGAGGGAACTGCTCCAGCTCGCGAGGAGCGGCGACATCGCGGAGAGGATCGACTTCGCCGATGGCGAGCTCGTCCTGCTCGGCGCGTATGTCGACTCGAGGGCGCCGTTCGTCGGCAGGTCCCTCGCGGACCTTCGCGACACGGTCGTGGGATGGGATTGGCTCGTCGTCGCTGTGATCCGCCACGGCGAGACCATCATCGCGCGGGGTGGAACCACGATGGAGGCCGGCGACCACGTCCTGATGATGGCGAAGAAGGGAAGCACCGAACAGGCCTATCGATGGCTCGGCCTCTCCAGTCGCCCTGCCGAGACGGCCATCGTGATCGGCGGGACCCGTCTTGCACGACTCACCGCGCAGTTGCTCGCCAGCAAGGGAATCCGCACGACGATCATCGATTCGGACATGGATCGATGCAAGGTCATGGCGAGGGAGCTGCCCGATGTGCTCACGGTGTGCGGCGACGCGACCGACATCAGATTGATGCGCTCCGAGGGTGTGGCCTCCACCGATACCGTGATGGCCCTCACGGGGTGGGACTCGGAGAACGTCCTCGCGGCCCTCGTCGCCAAGTCCCTCGGTGCAGGGGAGGTCATCGCCCGCTTCACGAACACGGACCTCGTCGGCCTCCTCTCGGGAATCGGGCTCGACGCAACCGTGTCATCACGGCTCTCCGCGGCCAACGAGATCCTCCGCTTCGTCCGACGCGGCGTGATCCATTCGGTGGTCACGTTCTCCGACTCCGATGCCGAGGCGATCGAGTTGGAGGTGGGACCGGGGAGCGAGGCGATCGGACGGACCCTCGCCGACCTGAAGCTCCCGCATTCGCTCATCATCGGAGGCATCCAACGAGGTACGGAGGCGTTCGTGCCGAGGGGTACGACGACGATCGAAGTGGGCGATCACATCATCGCCATCGCCCTCCCCGATGCGATCGGTGCGGCTGAGAAGCTCTCCGGCTGAGATGTCGCTCCGTCACCTCCTCCACGTCGTGGGCGCCGTGCTGGGTGCCATCGGCGTCGCGATGCTCACTCCTGCCATCGTCACGATCATCTACGGCGAGTGGTCGGACCTTCCGGGACTCCTCGGGGCGGCGGCGCTCACGACGATCATCGGATTCGCCCTGTGGAGGGGATTCGACCGACCGGGCGAACTGTCCACGAGGGAGGGCTTCGCGGCCGTGGGGCTCGCGTGGATAGCGATCTCGGTCTTCGGCACGCTCCCGTACCTGCTCACCGGTGCCATCGGCAACTTCACGGATGCCCTTTTCGAGTCGGCTGCCGGGTTCACGACGACTGGTGCGTCGATCGTCCCGGACCCAGGGACACTCTCGCACGGTATCGCCTTCTGGCGATCCTTCACGCAGTGGATCGGCGGCATGGGGATCATCGTCCTGTCCATTGCGGTCCTCCCACTCCTCGGCATGGGTGCGGTGCAGTTGGCGAGGGCCGAATCGCCGGGACCCATGCCCGACAGGCTCACCCCGCGGTTCTCGGAGACGGCCAAGCGTCTGTGGCTCGTCTACGTGGCCCTCACGCTCGCCCAGGTCCTGTTCCTGTGGGTGGGGACATGTCGTTGTTCGAGTCGCTGAACCACTCCTTCACGACGCTGTCGACCGGTGGCTTCAGCACCAACGCCGGTTCGATCGGCGCGTACTCCGCATACACGCAATGGGTCGTGATCGTGTTCATGCTCCTGGCAGGCACGTCCTTCGCTCTCCACTACAGGTTCGTGAGGCGCGACCGCAAGGCGTACCTGCAGTCATCCGGACTCCGGGTCTACCTGGCCATCGCCATCGGCGCCGCCGCGATGATCGCGATCGGGAATTGGGGCGTTTCAGGTAGCGCTGACTCGATCCGCGAGGCGATGTTCACGTCGGTCACGATCCTGACGACCACCGGGTTCGCAACGTCCGATTTCGCCCAATGGATACCAGCCCTCGAGATCATGATCGTGGGCCTGATGTTCATCGGCGGCATGGCGGGCTCGACGTCCGGCGCGATCAAGGCCGATCGGATCCAGATCCTCTATGAGGCATCCCGAATGGACGTGCGACGACTCATCCATCCCCGAGGTGTGTTCGTGACCCGCGTGGGCCGGGCATCGGTCCCTGACCTCGTCGTCGAGACGGTCCAGACCTTCTTCCTGCTCTACATGTTCGCATTCATGACGGGTACGTTCCTCCTCGCGATCGTCGGATCGATCGCGGAGCCGAACGTCGGCATCGTCACGACGGTGTCAGCCGTCGCATCGGCGATCGGCAACGTGGGCCCGGGTCTCGGCGATGTGGGTCCGACAGGCAACTACCTCGCCATCCCGTGGGCCGGCAAGTACGTCCTGGCGTCGCTCATGATCGTCGGCCGCCTCGAGATCCTCCCCATCGTGATCCTCTTCAACCGTGAGGTCTGGAGGAGGTGACGATCCGGTCCGGCGCTGGCCTTCAGCCGCCGGAACCGCCCTCGTCCTCGTCCTCGCGCGCCATGTCGGGGTCGTTCCTGCGTCTGAGTTCGTCGCGTCGCCTACGAGCCCAGTAGTCGTCATAGGACCGCCTGCGCGTCCTGCTGATGAGGAACCACAGTCCGACGATCACGGCGACGCCGATGAGCCAGAACACGACGCCTCCACCCCCGGACTCCGGAAGATCGACGATCTGAGCCACGATTGATGCCCGATCCATCCTCCTAGCCTACGGTGCTCGATCCGGAGAGTCCCG
>JAWOGV010000044.1:0-9951 GCA_046496605.1 Acidimicrobiia bacterium
CGCGCACGATGCACACCTCGCAGGCCTTCGGCAGCGCGTCGCCCGATCCCGCGTGGCGGGAGTTCGACGTCGGCGCATGGGAAGGGCACACGAGCGACGAGGTCGACATCCGCTTCCCCGGGGAGCTCCCGCGGTTGTTCTCGGGAGACGACTTCGCGATCGGGGGCGCAGAGAGGATGTCAGCGTTCCGAGCTCGGATCGATCGGGCTTTCGATGACCTCGTGGGCGACCTCGGCGAGGGAGAGGAGGCGACCGTCGTCACGCATGGCGGGGTCATCTGGGCGGTCGTGAACCGGGTCCTCGGCGCGTCGGAGGGAGCGGTGCCAGTGGTTCCGTCGCACAACACCGCCATCACCAGGGTTCGCGTGTTCGCCAACGGCAGCCTCCAACTCACGGTGTTCAACGACGCATCCCACCTCGAGACCGTTCCGAGGCAGTTCGGTCCATTGGGCACCCATGTGACGCTGTTCCGCCACGGCCAGACGGAGGGGAACGTGAGCGGGCGTTGGCAGGGCCGCTCGGACAGCGCCCTGACCGAGCTCGGCCTCCTTCAGGTCGCGAACGCCTCGGCGATCGCCCCCGGGATCGACGCCCTGTACTCGTCCCCACTCGGGAGGACCATGCATACGGCCCGGATCATCTCCGAGCGTGCAGGCATTCCCGCGGTTCCCCACGATGGGCTCGTCGAGATGTCCTTCGGCGCGTGGGAGGGCATGACGTCGGCCGAGGCGGAAGCCCACCACCCTGATCTGTTCGAGGCGCTCTACGGCAGGGGTGAGGATCACCCACGGGGAGGGGACGGCGAGTCCTTCACCGGCGCGGGCGAGAGGCTTGCTGCCACCCTTTCGTCGTTGGTGCTCCAGAACGGTGCGTCGTCACTCGGTGCGGTGTCCCACGGTGCCGTGATCCGGGCCTACGCAGTCCACATCGTGGGACTCTCGTTCGCGCAGCGTGATCGTTTCCCGGTGCCGCGCAACTCGTCCATGACCGGCATCGTGTACGCCGAGGGTCGGCCGATGCTCGCGTCGTACAACGTGGCGCCCCACATGGACCACTTGTGAGGCTCCTGCTCGTCACGAACGACTATCCGCCCAGACCGGGCGGCATCCAGATGTACCTGCGGAACCTCGTCGATGCGTACCCCGATGAGATCCTCGTCTATGGGCCATCCGATGAAGGAGCGGATCCGGGCGAGGAGGGCGTCGTGCGCGGATCCCAGCGTTACATGATGCCGCGCCGGTCGACGCTCGAGGGCGTGCTCTCGGCGGCGAGGTCGTTCCGACCCGATGCGGTGCTCTTCGGCGCGCCACATCCCCTCCCACGTCTCGGTCCGGCACTCAGGGCAGAGCTCGGCATCCCGTTCGGGGTCCTCAGCCACGGGGCGGAGATCACGATCCCCGCTGCGGTACCCGGCGCCAGGCAGCTGCTCGCCGGGATGCTCGCTTCAGCGGACGTGAGGTTCGCCGTGAGTCGGTTCACCGCGAGCCGGGTGGAGCGGCTCTCCGGCGAGCCCACGGTGTTCGTCGGTGCGGGCGTCGAGATCGACACCTTCGTCCCCGGCGAGGCCCGCGGTTTCACTGACCCGCCCGTCGTCGGATGCGTGAGCCGCTTCGTTCCCCGCAAGGGCCAACACCGCCTGCTCGATGCCGTTGCCCGCCTCGATGCCCCGGTGTCGGTGCTGCTGGTCGGGAAGGGACGCACCGAGGATGCGCTCCGCGCACAGGCATCGAAGCTCGACATCGACGTCCGGTTCGCCGTCGACGTTCCCTGGCGCGATCTTCCCGGCCTCTACCGTGAGATGGACATCTTCTGCATGCCGACGAGTTCGCGCTGGGGAGGGCTCGAGGTCGAGGGCCTCGGACTGGTCTACCTCGAGGCTGCGGCAACCGGACTGCCCGTCCTCGCGGGTGACTCGGGCGGGTCGCCCGAGACCGTCATCCCCGGCGTCACGGGGTTCATCGTCTCGGACGTCGATGCGATCGTCGAAGGTCTCGAAATCCTCCTCTCGGAGCCCGATGCCGCCCGCGCAATGGGTGCGGCTGGCCGCCGGTTCGTGGAGGACGAGTTCACGTGGGAGCGCGTGATCGAGCGCCTCCATGCGGGGTTCGCACCGCATCTGCGGTAGCGTCCCGCACGCCATCGCCCTTGACATCGCGATGGATGTGCCCTAGCCCTGTACGTGGGAAGCGACGAGAGAACAAACCATGACCAAGAAACTCGTCATCGTCGAGTCCCCCGCAAAGGCGAGGACCATCAACCAGTACCTCGGCGACGACTACATCGTGGAGTCCTCGATCGGGCACATCCGCGACATCCCGTCCCGTGCTGCGGATCTACCGGAGTCCAAGCGTGACCTCTGGAAGACGACGCGGTTCGGGGTCGATGTCGACGCCGGGTACCAGCCGATCTACATCGTCACCGAATCGTCGAAGAAGCAGGTACGGGTCCTGAAGCAGAAGCTGAAGCAGGCCGACGAGCTCTACCTGGCGACGGATGAGGACAGGGAGGGCGAAGCAATCGCGTGGCACCTCCTCGAGGAGCTCAAGCCGAAGGTCCCTGTCCGGCGCATGGTGTTCCACGAGATCACCGAGCGAGCGATCCAGGAGGCCGCGGCGAACCCCCGCGACGTGGACATGCCGCTCGTCCAGGCCCAGGAGGCGCGTCGGATCCTCGATCGGCTCTTCGGCTACGAACTGTCGCCGGTGCTGTGGCGGAGGGTCCAGAAGGGCCTTTCGGCCGGGCGCGTCCAATCGCCCGCGACACGCATCCTCGTCGAGAGGGAGCGCGCCCGCATGGCACACGTCTCGGCACGGTACGCAGGGCTCAGGGCGGTCTTCTCGACGGGCGACGCCGAGTTTCCCGCGACCCTGCGAAGCGTTGGCGGTGACCGCATCGCAGACGGTTCGGACTTCCGCTCCGATGGGACGCTGAAGAAGGATCGTCTCCTGCTGAGCCCGGAGGACGTCGTAGAGATCGCGACCGGCCTCAGTGGAACCGAGTTCACGGTCACGGCCGTCGACCGCAAGCCCTACACCCGTCGCCCGTACCCCCCGTTCCGCACGTCCACCCTCCAGCAGGAGGCGGGGAGGAAGCTGAGGTTCGGTGCTCGCCGCACGATGAGCGCTGCGCAGCGACTGTACGAGGCCGGGTACATCACGTACATGCGAACCGACTCCACGAATCTCTCGGCCACGGCGCTCGATGCCGCCCGCTCCCTGGTCGCGGACCGATACGGAGCTGCGTACCTCCCTGAATCGCCGCGTTCGTACGGCAAGGCGGCCAAGGGCGCGCAGGAGGCCCACGAGGCGATCCGTCCCGCCGGTGAGCGATTCAAGGACATGGATGTCGCTGCAGCGGCCTTCGGACCGACGTCGGACGAGACGCGCATCTACGAGTTGATCTGGATGCGCACGGTCGCATCGCAGATGAAGGATGCGACGGGTGAGAGCCTGTCGGTGCGCGTATCGGGTGACACCCACGACGACCGTACGTGCCTCTTCCAGGCCTCGGGACGATCGATCACCTTTCCCGGCTTCCTTCGAGCATACGTCGAGGGCTCGGACGATCCGGCCGCGGCGCTCGACGACCAGGAGACGCTCCTGCCCGCCATGGAGGAATCGGACAGGCTGAGCGCTGTCGAACTCGAACCGACCGAACACGAGACGAAGCCCCCTGCCCGCTACACCGAGGCCTCGCTCATCAAGAGGCTCGAGGAACTCGGCATCGGGAGACCCTCGACGTATGCGTCGATCATCGCAACCATCCTCGATCGGGAGTATGCGCGCAAGCAGGGGAGCGCCCTCATCCCGACGTGGCGGGCGTTCAGTGTCGTCGGCCTCCTCGAGCAGTACTTCTCGGACTATGTGGACTACGAATTCACCGCGAGGATGGAGTCGGACCTCGACCTGATCGCGAACGGCACCGCCGACATGGTTCCGTACCTCGATGCCTTCTACAAGGGGAACGGGCACCCTGGCCTCGTCGAGCTGGTGTCCGAGGAGGCCCTCGAGCGGATCGATCCGAAGGCCGTCAACTCCTTCCCCATCGGAGTCGGGGACGACGGCGAGCCGATCGTCGCGAGGGCGGGACAGTTCGGGCCGTACCTCGAGCACGGGGAGCGGAGGGCCTCGATCCCGCCTGACCTCGCTCCCGATGAGCTGACGATCGACCTCGCACTCGAACTCCTGGCCGCGCCGAGCGACGACCGTTCGCTCGGCACAGACCCCGACACGGGACTCGAGGTGTTCGCGAAGGCGGGTCGCTACGGGCCATACGTCCAGCTCGGTGAGCGCGACCCCGACTCCAAGGCGAAACCGCGAACCGCCTCGCTGTTCGCGACGATGTCGCTCCGGGACCTGACACTCGACGACGCACTGAGGTTGCTGACGATTCCTCGCGTCGTCGGACCGCACCCCGAAGACGGAGAGCCGATCGAGGCTCTGAACGGCAGGTACGGACCGTATGTGAAATGGGGCAAGGAGACCCGCACTCTCGAGTCCGAGGAGCTGCTCTTCACGGTCACCGTCGACGAGGCGTTGGCGCTCCTCGCACAGCCCCGCCAGCGCAGAGGTGCGAAACCGCCCCTCAAGGAACTCGGGAAGGACCCGTCCACCGGCCGCGAGATCGTGATCAAGGACGGCAGGTTCGGCCTCTACATGACCGACGGCGAGACGAACGTCTCATTCCGAAAGGCCGAGACGCTCGACACGATCACCCTCGACCAGGCGGTCGAGCGCCTCGCGGAGAAGCGCGGCAAGGGTTCGTAGGGTCACGGTGGCGACACCATCGTGCGAGACTGGTGCCATGGCCCCAATCGAACGTTCGACAGCCCGCTACGTCGCCTTCGAAGGCACCGAGGGTGCGGGCAAGAGCTCGGTGGTGGCACGGATCGCGGATCGGCTGCGATCGATGGGGTCCGATGTCGTGACCGTCCGTGAACCCGGCGGAACGGCAGTCGGCGAAGCCATACGGTCCATCCTCCTCGACGGCGATCCGGTGCCCGTGGCGAGAGCGGAAGCAGCCCTGTTCGCAGCAGCCCGCGCACAGCTGGTCTCGGAGATCGTCGCCCCTGCGCTCGAACGGGGGGCGTGGGTCCTGTCGGATCGCTCCGTGTACTCCTCGCTTGCGTATCAGGCAGGGGGACGCGGCATCCCGACCGATCAGGTACGGGAGCTGAACGACGTCGCGCTCGGCGGCCTGTGGCCAGACGTCGTCGTACTCCTGCGGATCGACAGCGACGGGGGACTGCGACGCCAGGCGGCGAGCGACAGGATCGGCGATGAGGACCCGAGCTTCCACGACGCAGTGGTCGATGCGTTCGATGCGCTTGCGAGCGACGAGCCGGATCGCTTCGAGGTCATCGACGCGTCCCAACCGATCGACCGGGTGGTCGCCGAGATCCTGGAGCGGCTCGAGGCACGCGCATGAACATGTTCGACGCCGTCATCGGGCACCGCCAGGTGATCGACTTGTTGACCAAGGAACTCGATGCTCCCGCCCACGCCTACCTGTTCGTTGGTCCCTCGAACGTGGGAAAGGGATCGGTGGCCAGGCGGTTCGCAGCACGGCTCGTGGGTGGTCGTGACCACGATGCGGTTCGCAGGGCGCTCGGTGGGACGCATCCGGACCTCATCGCCGTCGTTCCGGAGGGCAGAACGGCGATCACGGTGGATCAGGCGCGCTCGATCGTGGCAGCATCCGTGCGCTCGCCGCTCGAGGCCGACATGAAGGTGTTCCTGCTCGAGGAGGCCTCACTCCTGAACGATGAGGCAGCCAACGCGTTGCTCAAGACCATCGAGGAACCCATTGCGTCATCGCGGTTCGTGTTCGTGGCCGAGTCCGAGGACGACCTCCCCCCGACCGTCGCGAGCCGGTGCCGGACCGTCGTGTTCGGTCGAGTGAACGATGATGAGATCATCGATGGGCTCCAGAGCATGGGGATCGATCGGGACCAGGCGGTCGACGCCACGAGGATCTCGGGCGGTCGGCCGGGGCTCGCGGTCGCCCTCGCCACCGAGCCCAGGGTCGCCGCGTTCCGCGACGCGTGGCTCGCGGTTCCCGATGAGCTCACGGGCCATCCGGGGGACGCCTACCGGCAGGTCGGCATCGTGCTCGCCGCGACGGAGCCTCTCCTCGAGGCGGTCAGGAGGCGGCAGGAGGATGAGGTTGGTTCGTCATACGGTCCGGGCCAGGCGCCGAAGGCGCTCATCGAGAGGCACCAGCGCGAGCTCGGACGCAGCTCGGACGCCCTCTACGTGACGGGCCTCGAGCTCCTCGCGTCGTTCTATCGCGATGTCGCCGCGGCACAGTTCGGCGCCCCCGTCCAGAACACCGACGTCGGCGTGACGTCGCTGACACTCGTGACGCCGACAACGGCGATCGCGAACGCACAAAGGGTTCTCGATGCCATCGAGGCCCTTCGCTCGAATCAGCGCCCGCAACTCGCGCTCGCGGCCCTCTTCGTCGACCTCGCCATCGATGCCTGACCTCAACCTCCGTCTGGCGTCCGGCTACGAGAGGCTCATGAGGCTTCCGCACCACATCGCGACGACCGCCGTGTTCGACCTCGTCGTGACCGGCAAGGAGAACATGCCATCCACTGGTCCCGTCGTGATGGCGGCGAACCACTTCTCGCACCTCGACGTCCCCATCATCGGAACGAATCTCGACCGTTACGTCAGGTTCCTCGCAGTGGATGACCTCTACGGCAGGTCGGTGGCCTTCGACGCGGCACTCGGCTTCTTCGGCGCCATCTCCCTCGACAGGGACGGCTATCCGGTCCGTGCCATGCGCACGGCCATGGACCACCTCGTCGAGGGCAACGTCATCGGCCTGTTCCCCGAGGGCAGGAGGGTGGAGCAATGGGGGGTCGACCCTCCGAAGCCCGGCGCCGCCTGGCTCGCCTGGATGACAGGAGCACCGCTGGTCCCTGTGGCAATCCACGGCACAGAGCTGTCGCTCTCGCCGAACGCACAACGGTTCAGTCGCACGGCGGTCCGCATGTGGGTGCTCGAGCCGATGTGGTGGCACGACTATCGGGACAGAGTCGCACCCCTCCAATCCATGATGGCAGACTGGTACGAACGAGTTGATGAACGGCTCGCGCCCTGGAGGACTTCCGATGGCTGACAAGAAGATCGTGATGACGGGTGGCACCGGCGCTCTCGGATCAGGGCTGGCGACGCTGTTGCGCGC
This sequence comes from Acidimicrobiia bacterium, assembly GCA_046496605.1. Lineage (GTDB taxonomy): Bacteria > Actinomycetota > Acidimicrobiia > Spongiisociales > UBA5794 > SZUA-442. Next base: position 7,195 of record JAWOGV010000044.1, read on the forward strand.
ACGCGGTGACGAGGTCGTGGCCATTCGCCGCGGCCCCGGTCCCGACCAGTGGCAGCCCTCAGAGGGCCGTCTCGATCCCCGGCTGCTCGAGGGGGCGGCGGCGGTGGTCAACTTCAATGGGATCGGCCTCGGCGACACCCGTTGGACCGAGGAGCGCAAGCGTGCGCTCGTGTCCTCACGGGTGGATCCAACCAATTTGCTCGCCGAGACCATGGCGAATATGGAGGCGCCCCCGCCCGTCTTCGTGTCGGCCTCCGCGGTCGGGATCTACGGCGACACCGGTGACGGGGTCGCAGACGAGTCCCACCCACCGGGCGATGACTTCCTCGCCCAACTGGTCGTGCAGTGGGAGGAGGCGGCGGAACCGGCTGTCGACGCCGGCATCCGGGTCGTCCATCCTCGTACCGGCATCACGATCCAGCGGGGGGAGGGCGCGTTGGCGCGCATGACACTGCCCTTCAAATTGGGGATCGGCGGACGCATCGGCGACGGTCGGCAGTGGTGGTCGTGGATCTCGATCCGGGATGCCCTGCGCGCATACGAGCACCTCATCGATACCGACATCGTGGGGCCAGTCAACGTCGTGGCGCCGAACCCGGTCACCAACGAGGGGTTCACGAAGGCGTTCGGCGCGGTCCTCCATCGACCGACGGTGATCCCGGTTCCGAAATTGGCCCTCAACATCCTGCTCGGAAGCGAGCTCGCCGAATCCGTTGGCTACGGATCCACGAGGGCCTCTGCGCAGAGGCTGATCGACTCGGGTTTCGAGTTCACCTCCGAGACGATCGATCTGGCGCTCCAGGAGGCCTTCCCCAACAGCTGAACGTGGTGGATCACCCGACCACCGGTGAAGGTACGCTGGCGGTATGGCCACCCACGCGGTCACGAACCAACCGCCACCCCTCGAGCCCTACGACCTGTATGGGACCGATCCCGTACTCGCCGATGCGGTCGCCGTCCAGGGAGGAGCGGCCGATGACCACCTGCTCGTCGCCTTCGGTGGCCGGGTCGGCACAGAGGAGGCGTTCGGATGGGGCTTCGAGGCAAACCGCCACGCGCCGGAGCTGGTGACGCACGATCGATTCGGGCATCGCATCGACGAGGTGGTGTACCACCCGTCGTACCACGCCCTCATGGACGTATCGGTGTCGGAGGGTCTCCACTGCCTGCACTACGAACGGCCACCGGGTGAGGGCGGCTATGTCACGCGAAGTGCCCTCTTCTACATGATGAGCCAGGTCGAGGCGGGCCACACGTGCCCCATTTCGATGACCTCGTCAGTCCTGCCGGCCCTGCGCCATCAAGTGGATCTCACCGCGGTGTGGGAGCCACGCGTGGTTGGGCGGACCTACGACCCGAGGCTCATCGACCCCGACGAGAAGGGCGGTGTGCTGCTCGGCATGGGGATGACCGAGAAGCAGGGAGGATCCGACGTCCGCGCCAACACCACCGCGGCGGCCGCCGTGAACGGCGGGGGCCCGGGCTCCGAGTATCGCCTGACAGGCCACAAGTGGTTCACATCCGCCCCGATGTGCGATGCGTTCCTCGTGCTCGCCCAGGCGCCCGGAGGTTTGTCGTGCTTCCTCCTACCACGGGTCCTTCCCGACGGCTCGCGAAACAACCTCGCCGTCATGCGCCTCAAGGACAAGCTCGGGAACCGATCGAATGCCTCGTCCGAGGTCGAGTTCGATGCGACGGCAGCATGGATGGTGGGGGAGGAGGGTCGCGGCGTCCGGACGATCATCGAGATGGTGAACGGCACAAGGCTCGACTGCGTCATCGGCTCGGCCGGCCTGATGCGCCAGGCGGTGGCCCAGGCCGGTTGGCACGTCGCCCACAGGACCGCGTTCGGCTCGAAGCTCCTCGACAAGCCCCTCATGCAGAACGTCCTTGCGGATCTCGAGATCGAGGTCGAGGTCGCGACGATGATGATGGTCCGTCTGGCAGGTGCGTTCGACCGGGCGGGGATCGATCCCGAGGAGGCCGCCTTCGCACGTATCGCGACACCCGTGGCGAAGTACTGGGTGACCAAGCGGTGCAGCCCCGTCGTGCGCGAGTCGATGGAGTGCCTCGGTGGCGCAGGCTACGTCGAGGAGTCGATCCTCCCGAGGCTGTTCCGCGAGTCGCCGGTCAACGCCATCTGGGAGGGTTCGGGCAACGTGATCGCCCTCGACCTCCTCAGGGCGATGGCGAGCGCCCCCGAAGCCGTGAAGGTGTTCCTCACCGAGGTGGACGGCACCAGGGGAACCGAGCCCCGGCTCGATGCTGCGCTCGACAGGGTCCGCCGCTCCATCGAGGACCTGTCAGATCCGGAGGGGGAGGCCCGCCGGCTGATCGAACAGCTCGCCCTCGCCTGGGGAGGCGCGCTCGTGGTGGCCCATGGCGACGCCGCCGTCGCCAATGCCTTCGTGCGGTCCCGCCTCGACGGCGACTGGGGCGCCCTGTTCGGAACGCTGCCCCCACAGGTGGACGTCGCAGCAATCGCTCGAAGGGCTGTTCCCCGCGTCTGACGGCTGCTGCCTCGAGGTATGTTGAGGGGCGGACGCGCGAAGGCCGTTGGATGTGGCGGTTGGTATCCTCACGTTTCCCCCGCCGGGGTAGCTCAGGGGTAGAGGACGCCGGCTTCGGTGCTTCGCGTGGCGCGGCCTCACGCGCCAGCTGACGGATACCCTGCTTGTCCGAGTGCCAGCGACCCGACAGTTGCGTCAGGAGTCTGCCGAACTCGTCCGGGGGTGCGTAGAGAATGACGTAGACGGG
>JAWOGV010000100.1:0-3845 GCA_046496605.1 Acidimicrobiia bacterium
GTTGGCGCGGTCGTCTACGGAGTTGTGCAGTTCCAGCTCGTTTCATTCATTGTCAGGAGGGTCTACGGCCAACGCGAAATGAAGCCATGGTCACACATCGGTTCAATTCTCGTTCCGTACACGGGCATGGGGTTCCTCGGCGGGCTCCTCGGTGCGACCTATCTGCTGATCGGCCCGGCGAGCATCCCCCTGATCGGCATCGTGTTCTTCACCGGCTACATGGCCTTCGAGTCGTATGCGAAGCTGCGCGAGGCCCAGTTGTCCACCCTCGCAGGGTTCATCAAGGCCCTCGAGGCGAAGGACCTCTACACCCGCGGCCACACGGAACGGGTCGCGTACTTCTCGAACATGATCGGCCAGGCGATGGGTTTCAACGGAACCCGGTTGGAGAAGCTGCGCTGGGCTGCGCTCATCCACGACGTCGGCAAACTCGCCGTGCCCCGGGAGGTCATCCGCAAGAAGGCACGGCTCACCGACGACGAGTACCACGAGATGCAGGCGCATGTCCATCACGTCGAGGCCCTCCTCAACGAGGTGGAGTTCCTCCGTCCCATGGTGGAGATCGCGTCGAACCACCATGCCCACTTCGACGGGAACGGATACCACGGTTCGACGGCTGATGTGGGTGCGACGCCGTCGATCGAGGCACGGATCCTCGCGGTCGCGGACTCATTCGACGCGATGACCTCGACCCGTTCGTACCGGGTCGCCCTCACCCAGGAGTATGCGTTCGCCGAGCTACGGCGCCACGCCGGGTCCCAGTTCGACCCCGAGGTCGTCGAGGTGTTCGTCGAGGTGCTCGGCGCATCCGGCGAGCGGTACGGATCCCCGGTGGAGCTGTCGGAGGACGAGGCACGGCGGCGGGCCGAGCAGGGCATCGGTCACAGCCACGCTGCGACGGAATCGCCGCACATGGACACGAACCGCGGCACAGGATCGAGGACTGCCCATGGCTGAGACGAGGTTGCGCACGATCAGCGTCATCGCCTGGCTCGCGCTCGGGGCAGCTGCCGTGATCCTCGTAATCGTCGGATCGGGCGCAGAGGGCGTCGACACGGGCCAATGGATCGTCGACGCGACCATATGGACCATCGCAATCACCTTCGTCGCTCTCATATCTGTGCCCGCCCCATCGGGATCGAGGATCAGCCTCGGCATCGGAGCGGTCGTCGCGGGGTCGATCCTCACCTCCGACCTGACGGCGGTGGGGGCGGCGACTGCGGTGGCCCTCGCCCTTTCCTGGGTCATCCAGGCGAGGTTCGACGCCTGGAACCATCGCTCGGACGGCGACTTCCTCACGGACGCGCTCGCCACGGCGACGTACGCCTTCACGTTCGCGTACATGAGCGGAGCACTCATCGAGGGAGGTGTCGCCGATCCAAGCTGGGCGACCGTTGCTGCCGTCACCGTGAGCGGCATCATCTGGTTCGTCGTCCGGGCGCTCGTGGCAGCGTTCGTCGGTGCGGAACGAACCGACCTCGCAGGTCGATACCTGTGGTTGCTCTCGCTCGAGGACTGGGCGGTCGTCGTGTCGATCCTCGCCGCGGGCACACTCTTCGGCCTCACATGGCCGGTGATGGGAGCATGGGCGTTCGCCGTGGCAGTCCTCCCCTACGCGTTCGGTCACCTCGCGTTCGAGCGGTATCACTCCACGAGGGTCACCTACGGTCAGACGATTCGGGCGCTCGCCCAGATCCCTGAGGTCGCCGGTCTTGCGCCCCTCGGTCACTCAACGAGAACCGCGGAGATGGCGGTCGCGGTGGCACAGGAGCTCGGTCTCCATCCGAACGAGGTCGTCGAGCTCGAATACGCGGCCCTCATGCACGACGTCGGGCGGATCACCCTGAACGAGCCGGCGATCCTCAAGGCCGGATACACGGACGAGGACATCGCACGGTGGGGTGCCCAGATCATCGCCGAAGCGCCCTATCTGGAGCACGTGAGCGCGCTCGTCGAGGGCCAGCACCGGCCCTATCGCTCGCCCGGCATCGAGATCGACCCTGACGTCCCGATGGCTTCGAAGATCATCAAGGTTGCATCTGCGTACGACCAGGGCCAGATCGAGCTCGGCCTGTCTCCCGTAGAGGCACTCGAGCGGATACACCAGGGCTCTGCGTATGAGTTCGATCCCCAGGTCGCCGCCTCGCTGCGCCGCGTCCTGGTGTTCCGTGGCGCCATTCCCTACTGATCCACCGCTCAGGAGGCGATCAACTGTCGGCGGCTGAGCCCGGGATGCCCGTGACCCTGTGTGCGAAGAGGGACAGCGGCTGACGCATCTGATCCTCGAGGAACGCGCCGACCCCGATGGCGAGGAACACGTCACCCATCGAGAGGACGGCCCCTGGGAGTGGGATGAGGTCCGCGAGGAACGGCAGCCTCGTGCTGCTCGTGAGGAGCACATGCTTCGTGTCCAGGATCAACTCACCCGTTTCGCCAGCGATCATCGCGGCTTCCGCGAGCACGGGCATTCCGCCGTTGGCGAGGATCACCGTGAAGTTCATGAGGATTCCGATGCCGGCGATCCAGATGCCTGTCAGGTCCCGGTTCAACCAGACGAACAACAACAGCGGCAGATACGACGCGAGCACGAGTCCGACCGCGATCGTGCCGTACTCGGCGGGAACGAAGTTGGAGGCGGTGAGCACGACGAGCGCCAAGGGGAGCAGCCACCAGCTGATCACGCGGATCTCCGTCAGGTTGCGGAGTTTCCCGCCCCGAAGGCCTCCGACTACGATCGAGATGACGAGGACGAGCAGGATCCACTGCATGCGTTGACGATAGTGCGGGTGCCACGGTGCTCCGATGGCACCCGATCGGTTTCTCGGTAGTGTTTCGCGTTCCGGCGCGAAAGGGGTGCGGGTGATCACATACGAGGCTGTCGAGAGCGTCGCCCGCATCGTGATCGACGATCCCGACAGGCGGAATCCCCTCTCCAACGCCGAGATGCGTCACCTCCACACGGCGATCGATCGGTCGGCCGCCGACCCCGACGTCCGGGTCGTCGTGCTCACGGGTGCAGGAACGGAGGCGTTCTCTGCGGGCGGTGACCTGGCCGGGGGCTTCATCGACGAGCCCCTCGAGCGCCACGGGGAACGTGGCGCTCTCGTCGGGCTCCTGCGGGCCATGATGCAGAACCCGAAGCCGATCGTCGCCAGGGTCAATGGCATCGCACTCGGTGGCGGATTCGGTATCGCCGTCGCAGCGGACATCACGATCGCTGCCGACCACGCACGGATGGGCACCCCTGAGATCGGCATCGGCCTGTGGCCCATGATGATCTCTGCCGTTCTGGTTCGCACGATGCCGCGAAAGGCGCTGCTCGACATGATGCTCACCGGTCGGGTCATCGACGCCGATGAGGCGCTTGCGCACGGCCTCGTGACCAGGGTCGTGCCACGCGACGAGCTCGACGAGGCGGTCGATGCGACGACGGCTGCCCTCATCGACCGCTCCCCGGCAGCGCTTGCGCTCGGCAAGCGAGCCTTCTACGCGATGCAGGACCTCGATATCGACTCAGCCCTCGACCTGCTCCACCTCGGACTCACGGCACAGGCGATGACAGAGGACGGGGTTGAGGGAGTCGCAGCCTTCCTCGACAAGCGTGCACCTTCCTGGCGCGGGCGCTGACGGGAGCGAGGGACGGATCAGGCGGAGACGCGGATCAGTGACTCGATCAGCAAGAGTGTCGGCAGACCCACCACGATGCCTGCGCCGATGCTGCTTGTCCGCCATCTTGCGAGCCCTCCCGCGATTGCAGCCGGCAGGAAGGCGTTCCACGGATCGAAGTGCCCGCTTGGTCCGACGATCGCAGGGACCGTGAGCGCTGCGAGTACGGCCGGCGCGAC
>JAWOGV010000159.1:0-2659 GCA_046496605.1 Acidimicrobiia bacterium
GCCCGAATGACCTTGTGCCCCATTCCCCACGCTGAGGGAGGGAGATGCCGGAGTCGTCCTCGTTCGCTTGTCCCCCTGAGCCAGCGGGCTGCGTTGCTAGATTCGGGGCATGCGCATCGGACTCATTGCACAGCTCCATGGCCGCCCGGGATCCGAGCTCAACCCGTCTTGGCGATCGATCGAGGAGCTCGCCACGACCGCCGAGGCCGTCGGTTTCGACATGTTCGTGTTCGAGGACGTGCTGATGTACCGCAACGACGACCACACGGACGGGTGCTGGGAATCCATGACAATGGCAGGCGCGATCGGGGCCTCGACGGACCGGATCCACTTCGGCCAATCCGTCGTGAACGCTCCGTACCGTTCGCCCGCAATGACGGCGTCGATGGCCGAGACGCTCGCGAACATCTCCGATGGGCGGTACGTGCTCGGGATCGGCGCAGGCAACAGCCCCCTCTCCGACTACGAGGGCTTCGGCTTCCCGACCGACAAACGGTACTCACGGTTCGCCGAGGCGATCGAGATCATCCACACGCTCTTGCGAACCGGTTCGGTCGACTTCGAAGGTGAGTTCTTCACCGCCCGCGGCGCCGAGCTGGTGCTTCGAGGACCCTCACCGACCGGGCCCCCGATCAACATCGCGGGGGCAGGACCGCGGATGCTGAGCCTCGTCGCCCGCTACGCCGATGCGTGGAACTGGTGGACCTGGGATGAGACCATCCCCGAGGCAATCGAACGGCTCACTCCGATCGTCGAGGACCTCGAACGCGCATGCGAGCATGTCGGCAGGGACCCGTCGACCCTCGAACGCACCCTCGACCTCTACTCGGTCACGCCCCCCGGGATGGACCCGGGAACGTCGATGACCAAACCCGTCAGGGGAACCGCCGACGAGATCGCATCGCACATCCTCGCCCTCGGGCAGCTCGGGATCGCCGAAGTGCGTTGCGACCTCACCGACAAGTCGCCGGCCGCCGTCGAGGCGATGGCACCGATCGTGGAGGCAGTCCACGCGGCCTGATCGGAGGCACGCGGTACACTTCGGCCCCGCGCGGGTGTAGTTCAATGGCAGAACATCAGCTTCCCAAGCTGAATACGGGGGTTCGATTCCCCTCACCCGCTCCATATCCACGGAAAGATGGCAAGGTGAGTGAGACACGGGTTGCTCAGCAGCCCAACGTGTTGTTGAACACCTCCGTGGCTGAACGCCGATGTTGTTATCCAGCCCCTTCTCGGCGGAACGGGCTAGAAGACTGAGTGCCCAGGGTCTGTCAAAGGAGGCGCTGACGTGGCTGATGGCTGCAAGAGGGTCTGGGAACCGCGCCAGTCCCCGATCTCGCGCAGGCTCCAGTGTCCACCGTTTCGCGCTTCCACCACCGCCCTAGTCAGCGTCAATAGCGCGGACGCGGGAGCACCCTGCACACATGCGTGCTGATGAGGACATGGCCGCGTCATGCGCTGCCGTCACCATGAGGTAGTGCGATGATCGAGCGCCCTGATAGGGTGCAAACCGTGCCAGCTCGAGCGCTTCTGGTCCTACTGCCCATACTCGCTGTCTCGTGTTCCCAACCAAAGGCGGATGTCGTGGAACTCGCCCGGCAGTGCAAGCCATCGTGGTGCCGGTATGCGAAACCGCCTCACCTAACGACCGGCTCCCCGATCCAAATGTGTGGGCAAGCATTCAGCGGCAGCACCCGGCGACCGGCCTGTCCGTTGGACAGATGTGGGATGCCGCCCTCGAACGAATCCTCGAACTGCAGAGTCCCCCGATGGATCTGATCACCTACAACGCCCTGGCTGCAGTCTTCAATGACCTCGACTCCGGACTCACGCAGTATGTCCGGGCGTGGGAAGCGTTCGACGAATCGAACTCGGACGAATGGGCCAATCACCTGCGGCTAGTTGCGTACACCTGTGGAAGTGCACTTGGATCCAACTACATCATGAGCACCAGGGATCTCTGAGCAGCTGTTGCGACCCCGACAAGAAAGGCAAGCCCACGGTGAGCGAAACCCCCGAGACGAGGCCCCTGCGGTACGAGCACCCGGAATCTCTTGGGGACCACGTTGTGCGATACAGCTTCCGGAAACTCGACGACAACCTGAGGATCGTGGCCAATGCACAGATCGGCCTGGCGGCCGCGACATCCGTCTCGCTCGCAGAGCTTTCTGCTTGGCGTCGGCATAACGCAGAGGTCGAACTTCGGCGACCAAGAAGGAGACGGGGGTAAGCGCATGGTTGACGATATTGCACCGGCGAGCGGCGCTCCAGAAGCGGACGGGACGAAGGCCAGCCCCAGGCTCCCTCTGCTCTTGGCGATGGCGATGTTTGTCCTCGTCGTCGACACCTCGATCATGAATGTGTCGATCACCGCCGTGGCCAAGGATCTGAACGCAACGGTCAGCGACGTCCAGGCTGCGATCGCCATCGAGGCGTTGGTCTCGGCGGCGTTCATTCTTATCGCCAGCAAGGTCGGGGATCTCATCGGGCGGAAACGCGCTTATGCCCTCGGTCTGGCGGCCTATGCGGTCGGTGCCCTGGCGATGACGCTCGCCCAGAGCATGACGCCGGTCTTCATCTTGTGGGCCATCGCCGGTGGGCTGGGAGCATCGCTCCTCTTGCCCGCCATGCAGTCGCTGATTCACGGCAACTTCGAGGG
>JAWOGV010000229.1:0-4626 GCA_046496605.1 Acidimicrobiia bacterium
CGCTCATTGCTCCCGTCGGCGTCGACGACCCACAGCGAGCTCAGCTCGTCGCGCCATCGAACGAACACGATGTGAGCTCCGTCCCGAGAGTATTGAGGCGACGTGTCGACCCCGGACTCGCCGTAGGGATTCGTCGTCAATCTCGTCATGCTGCCGTCGGCAACGGACACGATGTTCAAGCCGTTGGCGCCGTCAACCACCAGGGTTTCTCCATCGGGCGACCAGGCGGGATATCCTTCGAAGCCTTCGCCGGTCGTGACCTGGCGCAACCCCGTGCCGTCGGCGTTGACGATGAAGATGTGGCTGTTGCCGGCATGGTCGCTGCCGAATGCAATCTTCGAACCGTCTCGCGACCAGTCAGGGTCGTCGACAGCGAAGTCCGTCAAGCGAACCAGGTCGCTGCCGTCAGGAGCAGCGGTATGGAGAATCCCACCGCCTAGCACGAAGACGATGCGTCCGGGTGGGGCGGGCGCGGGTGTGGCGGATGTCGTGATGGGAGCAGGAGCCGTGGTGGTTGTCGAACCGATCGCGACCGTCGACGGGGGACTGCTCACAGTCGAAGGATCTGTCGTCGACAAAGCGGTGGGGTCGTCTTGTGACGCACAAGCCGCGATCAGCAACATGATCGTGGCGGCCGTCCACCATCTCCATGCGTACCCTCGGCTCGCGCTGGATGGATGTGCGTTGAAGTCAGCAGTCTTCATGTGAACCTCATGCCCTCCATCCCCAAGCCCTCCCGTTTGTTCCCGTCCGACATAAGTGTCCGGCTCGGCCACGCGATTGACAGAATTTCGCGAAGTTGCGCCAGACGTGCACGAAATGCGACCGGCCTGCGCTGACGTTCGACTCGATCATCGCCCCATGCGCAGTCGTCACGCCTCGGTGTTCATCACCGCTCAGCGTGTCGTGACCGACGATGATCAATGGTGGTACCAAATCTCGTCGGGGAAGACGTCCACGTAGCGGTTCGGCGAGGCTCCCCCTCCAGGGTGGGTGTTGCCGCTGCAACGAGTCAATCGACCGCGCACACATGTGCCGATATGTGGGGCAGTGGGTCGTGGTCTATTCGTTGAAGGCGGCTGCGTCGATGAGGTAGCCGACGAGTTCGGGCACCTTGTCAAAGGTGACGTGCCCACCCGGATGGTTGTCGAGTGTTACCTCGATCCCCGCCTCCCCGAGACGCAACGCCATGAACTGTCCTTGGTCGATGAAGCTGATGACACCGTCGTCGAGCTGTCCGAGACGTTCGAGGTCGTCTCGAATCGATCCGTCTGGGTCTCGCTTCGCCTGCTTCTTGCGCTGAAACCTGGGGAGCCTCCCCCGCAAGATGGGGAGGACCTTCCGATGCGGCGGCTGGTCATTCGGTAGATGATCGAAGGGAGTACGGAAGTCCGAGATGTGAGCCCAGAGGAGGCCCGATCATGAATCCGACGATGACATCCCCCTCAGCCCCGAACCTCGTGGGCTGCTTGATGGCCGATCGCATGGCGGAGGCTTCCGAACTCCGTCGGGCCGCCGAGGTGTCCCACCTCGACGGCGAGAGCCATCGACTCCGTCGCATCCTCACGAGCCTTTATCCGCGTGGGGTGCGGCAGGCCCAGCCGGTGCCTCTCGCGCATGGACAGTGAGGCAGATCCCGATCGATCGGTATCACCGACAGTGCACGATGGGTTAGTTCCCTCGACGGATGGAATGATCTCCCATTGATCTCCCCTCCTGCAAGAGCAGCTTCTGATCTCCAGGTTCCTCCGGTACGATCGCAGCATGGAGCTCCTGGAGCGCGATCGGGAACTCGAGGCGCTCTCCTCGGCACTCGAGCGGGCAATCGATGGCTTGGGTTCGGTCGTCGTGATTGGCGGCGAGGCGGGTATCGGCAAGACCGAGATCGTCCGCGCGTTCGTCCAATCGTGCGGTGACGATGTTCTCAAGCTCTGGGGCGGTTGTGATGACCTCTCTACCCCGCGTGCCCTCGGCCCAGTTCGAGACATCGCCATTCAGGTTGGGGGCCGGCTCAAGGGCCTGCTTGCTTCAGCAGGACCGCGCGGCGATCTCCTCGATGCCATATTCGAGTTGCTCGAGCGGGGACGGCCCGCCACTGTTGCGGTCATCGAAGATGTCCATTGGGCGGATGAAGCCACCCTCGACGTACTGAAGTTCCTCGGACGCAGAATCGATCGGACCCCGGCGCTGCTGATCCTCACATATCGCAACGAGGAGGTGGGCCCGGATCACCCTCTACGGCTGGTTATCGGCGATCTGCCTCCCAGCACCGTGATTCGTCTCAACCTTCAGCCGCTCTCACCCCAGGCCGTCGCAACTGTGGGGCGGGAGTACTCGGGTTCCAGTGACGAGCTCTACCAAGCGACCGGCGGCAACCCGTTCCTGGTGTCCGAGGCCCTGTCCGTGCCGGACCTGTCGGCATCGGCGGCGGTGCGGGATGCGGTCCGCGTGCGGGCCTCGCGCCTGTCTCCTGATGCGCTCCAGCTCGCCGAGGTGGTGGCTGTGGTGCCGACCCAGGCGGAACGCAGATTGCTCGAGCGCATCGGGAATGCGTCACCCGAACTCCTCGAGGAATGCAGGCGACGTGGCCTGACCGAGTACGACGATGCCCGGGTCTGGTACCGCCATGAGCTCGTGCGCACGGCAATGCGCGACTCGCTCACCACCACCAGGAGACGGGATCTCAACCGGGCGATCCTGCGCGAGCTGATCGCACAGGGAGCGGATGTGGCAAGGATCGTGCACCACGCACAGGAAGCTGCCGACGAGGCCCGCCTCGCCGAATTCGCGCCAATGGCGGCACGTCAGGCGTCGTCAGCGGCGTCCCATCGGGAGGCGATCGCCCACTATCGCCTCGCCGTGGCGCACCGAAGCGGTGCAACCGACGAGGAACGCGCCGCCCTGCTGTCCGAGTACGCCATCGAGTGCTATCTCGCGAACGAGGTGCCCGAGGCCCTCGACATCTCCGAGCAGGCGCTGGAGCTGTGGTCTGAACTCGGCGATCTGGAACGGCAGGGGGACCTTCTGCGCTGGCAATCGCGGTTTCACTGGTGGCTGGGACACCCCGAGGACGCCGAGCGGACGGGAGCCGCAGCGATCGACCTACTCGAGACCGTGCCCGGTGCGGCGGGCCTGGGCATGGCGTACAGCAACATGGCGCAGCTAGCAATGCTGGCCCAGCGTCTTCGTCCTGCCGTGGATTGGTCACAGAAAGCGATCCGTGTCGCGCGAGCGTCGGGTGACTACGCGACGCTGTCGCACGCACTGAACAACCTGGGTAGCGCCCGAGTGAGAGTCGGGGACCCCGAGGGATTCCTACTGCTGGAGGAGAGCCTCGAAATCGCGTTGGCACACCGACTGGACGACCATGTCGGAAGGGCGTATGCCAACCTGATCTGGACGACGCTGGACTACCGGAGATATGACACCGCAGATCGGTATCTGACGGAGGGTGTTTCCTACGCCGTCCGGCGGGACCTCGGCGGTTCGCTCAACTACATGACGTCGGAGCGGGCTCGACTCCGCTTTCAGCGCGGCGAATGGGACCAAGCCGAAGCCGACGTGCATTGGGTGCTCTCGCAGCGAGAGCAACCCGGGATCACTCACATGCCGGCGCTGGCAGTCCAGGCCCATCTCGCGGTGCGCCGGGGCGACCCGTCAGGATCGAGCGCCATCGAGGAAGCATGGAGTCTCGCAGAGCCGACAGGTGAGTTGCAGAGGATCGGGCCGGTAGCGGCTGCCCGTGCCGAACTCGCATGGCTCTGCGACGATGTCATCACTTGTCGAGTGGCCGCAGAGCCGGCATACACCCTCGCTCTCGCGCTTGGCCAACCGTGGGTCAGTGACGAGCTCGCGTTCTGGATGTGGCGGTCGGGAGATACCGCTGTTGCGTTGGATCCCACCGGGACGCCGTTTGCGCTGCAGATCGCTGGACGCTGGTTGGAGGCCGCACGGGAGTGGCAGAACATCGGATGTCCCTACGAGTACTCGACGGCCCTGCTCGACTCCGAAGAGCCCAAGCACCTGCTCGAGGCACTCGAGACACTCGACCAGCTCGGTGCCGCTCCCGCGGCCCGACTCGTGCGGAGAACGCTGCGTCGCCTGGGTGTCCGCAGTATCCCGCGCGGCCCGCGCGATGCAACCCGAGGGAACCCGGGTGGTCTGACACCGCGCCAAATGGAAGTGCTGGAACTGCTCGTCGCAGGCTGCACCAATGCCGAGATCGCAGATACCCTCTTCGTGTCCCCCAAGACGGTGGATCACCACGTGTCAGCCGTGTTGGCCAAGCTCGAGGTGTCATCCCGCAGTGAAGCCGCTGAGATCGCGGTCGACGCCGGCTTCTTTCCGTGACGAGATGTGAGGATCGGATCGCCGAACGTCACATGAGGCAGCCGGAGTGAACCGTTGCGCCTGTATCCCCTTCGGAAGGTCCGGGCAGAACGAGCGCTCCTGTAACTGCCGACACACCTCCCAGTCCAATCAATACTGCCACGGATGATGGCCGTGGGCGCTGGTGTCTGAGACCTATCGCCAAGATCCGAAGCTTCATGTCTTCCCCCTAATGTCTGGCACTGTGTCCACACCGTCGATCAACACTGCACAAGATCGTTCATCGATCCTCCCGAG
>JAWOGV010000336.1:0-6621 GCA_046496605.1 Acidimicrobiia bacterium
TTCGAAGGGACAACCGCGTCGCCCTCTCGTTCACGCCAGCGGACGACGACTACAACAATTACGTGCTCCGCGGGAGGGTCACACGCTTCGAGGCGGACGGCTGGTGGCTGATCGACGATCTCGCACGAAAGTACACCGACGCCGACGAGTACCAATGGAAGACCCCGGGCCAGGTCCGTGTCAACGCGGAGATCGAGATCGACACGGTCGGTCTGAATCGCTGATGCACGTGTCGCCTGACGAGCTCATTGACGTCCTCCGCCGTGATGGACTTCGCATCACCGAGCCGCGGCGACTCGTGTGCGAGGTCGTCGCCACCCGGCATCATGAACACCTGACGGCCGCCGCCATCTACGACATCGTCCGGACGGAGTCGGACGGGGACCTCGACCGCGCGACGGTGTACCGAACCCTCGATGCCCTCGAGTCGTCAGGCGTGATCAGGCACGGGCACATCGGCCATGGGCCGACGGTGTACCACCTCGCCGAGGAATCGTCGCACCAGCACGTGGTATGCGACACGTGCGGCACCGTCCAATCGATCGACGACGATGTGATCGCTCCCCTCATCGCCGCCATCGAGTCCGGTACGGGGTTCCGGATCGACGTCGAGCACTTCGCCCTGAGCGGGCGTTGCGCGACCTGTGCCGACGCTTCCCCCTGACGTCAGCGGGCCGGTTTCCGCCGACATGAGCCGTGGTGCTATCCTTGTTGCGACGGCTTCGCAACAGGAGAGTCGATGCACATACCCGACGGCTTCATCAATGCGGGCATGTCCGCCGCTGCGGGTGTCGGTGCCGCCGGCGGGTTCGCGTACGCGCTCCGCCAGCTCCGCTCCTACCTGACCGAGCGGCTGGTCCCACTCGCCGCCCTCACCGCCGCCTTCGTGTTCGCCGCCCAGATGGTGAACTTCCCCGTACTCCCCGGGATGAGCGGCCACCTCATCGGCGGTGTCCTCGCTGCGGTTCTCGTCGGGCCTGCGGCCGGGTACGTCGTCGTCGCCATCGTCCTGATCGTCCAGGCCTTCCTGTTCGCCGACGGGGGCCTGTCGGCACTCGGACTGAACATCATCAACATGGGCCTGGTGGCGTCCGTCGGGGGGTACTACGTCTACCGGGCGATCCTGCGGTTCACCTCGAAGAGCCACAGGGCGGTCGCCGTGTCCGCCGGCGTGGCCGCCTTCGTCTCGGTCCCCATGGCTGCCCTTGCGTTCGCGGTGGAGTTCGCGATCGGCGGGACTGCTGACTCCGTATCGCTCACCTCCGTGTTGTGGGCCATGGTCACGACCCACGTGTTCATCGGGATCGGTGAGGGGCTGATCACGTTCTTCGTGATCCTTGCGGTCGTCCAGGCACGGCCCGACCTCGTCTACGGGGCTCCGGACTACATCGGGGAGCGCACGGAGGCACTCGTATGAACAGGAACACAGTGCTGGTGATCGTTGCCGTCGTCGTGATCGCGATGACGGGAATCGTGCTGAGCCAGTTCGCCTCCTCGAACCCGGATGGGCTCGAGTATGTGGCAGAGGAGCAGGGCTTCGTGGACACCGCCGAGGACCACACCTTCGGGGACGCTCCCCTCGCCGACTATGGGGAGAACCTCGATCAGGACGCCTCGACGGCCACTGCGATCGCGGGCTTCGTCGGTGTCGCGGTGACGGCAGTGCTCGCGATCGGTCTGTTCTGGCTCGCACGAAGCAGGACACCGGAGCCTGCATCGAAACCCTGACCGAGGAACGGGCGGCCGACCATGCCGGGTAGCCACGTCCACGCGCTGTACCTCCACGGGCATTCCCCGGTGCACCGCGCCGCGCCCCAGATCAAGATCGCGACCGCCTTCGGGGCGTTGCTCGCGATCGTGTCGACACCTCGGGAGGCGATCTGGGCATTCGGCGTCTACACGGCGGTGATCGTGGCGGTCGCTGCGATCGCCGGCCTGACGCCCGCGTTCGCCGCCAGGCGGATGACGATCGAGATCCCGTTCCTCATCCTCGCCGCGCTGCTTCCCATCTTCGGATCCGGCCCAACCACCGAGGTGCTCGGCTTGGATCTGTCGACAGCAGGGCTGTGGGATGCCTGGAACATCGTCGCGAAGGCGACACTGGGCCTCGCGATCGCAGTGATCCTCGCAGCGACCACGGAGGTGACCGAGATGCTCGCAGGGTTCGACGGCCTACGGGTGCCCTCGATCGTGACCGCGATCGCGGGTTTCATGGTTCGCTATGTCGACGTCATCACCGGGGACTGGTCGCGGATGAGGGTCGCCATGGCATCTCGCGGACACGATCCTCGTTGGTTCATGCAGGTGGGGCCATACGCTCGCACCGTAGGTGTGATGTTCATCAGGACACTCGAACGCGGCGAACGCGTCTACCTCTCCATGGCGTCGCGTGGCTATACGGGCACCATGCCCGCCTCGCTCCAACCTGCGACACCGCGGAGCCAGTGGATCATCTCGGCATCGCTCGTCGCCACCGCGTGGCTCGTGTGCGGCATTGCCTGGGTGCTTCGATGAGTGTCCCCGTCATCTCCGTCGAGAACCTGTCATTCCGGTATCCGGACGGGACGCCTGCGCTCGACCACGTCGATCTCCACATCCATCGGGGTGAGCGGGTTGCATTGCTCGGACCCAACGGAGCGGGCAAGACGACGCTCGTCCTGCATCTCAACGGCATCCACATGCCCCAGACGGGGTCGGTGAGCGTGTCCGGCATCGTGATCGCAAGGGATTCGGTCATGGAGGCACGTCGTCGGGTCGGCATCGTCTTCCAGGACCCCGACGACCAGCTCTTCATGCCGACCGTCGCCGCAGACGTCGCCTTCGGTCCGCGAAATCTGGGGCTGGGCGATGAGGAGGTCATGGAACGGGTCCGCCACGCCCTCGAGGCCGTCGAGGTGACCGACCTCGCCGATCGGTCACCCAACCATCTCTCGTTCGGTCAGAAGCGCCGCGCCGCGATCGCGGGGGTCCTCGCGATGGAACCCGACATCGTCGTCCTCGACGAGCCGACCGCGAACCTCGACCCTGCGGCGCGCGCCGAGCTCACGCGCGTGCTTGGGGGGCTCGACGTCACGCAGCTGATCGTTACGCACGACCTGCTCTATGCCCTCGAGGTGTGCGAGCGCAGCGTGATCATCGACGGTGGGGCGATCGTGGCCGATGGGCCGACGCGCACGATCCTCGGTGACACCGAGCTGCTCTCGGCCCATCGCCTCGCGCTCCCGTTCGGCGTGACGATCTAGTGCCTCGTCCGGCAGGGCCCTAGTCGAGCACGTCGCTGGCGTCGCGCCCTCGTTGCAGTGAGGCAGCCTCCCGACGGGTCGCTGCTCGTCGATCCCGTGCTCCTGCCCGGTCTGCCGCCTGGTCCTGCTCGTCCACGAAGTGGAGGTACGCGGACCACCGCTCCTCGGTGAGGCGCCCTCCCTCGATGGCGTCGCGCACTGCGCATCCCGGTTCGCTCCTGTGGGCGCAGTCCCGGAACCGACACTCGAGCGCGAGCTTCTCGAGGTCGGCAAACGCCGCTTCGATTCCCTCACCTTCGGCAGCGAGGCCGAGGGCCCGCACACCGGGGTTGTCGATGATCAGGCCGCCTCCGGGGAGCCGATGGAGCTCGCGGTGGGTCGTCGTGTGCCTGCCCTTCGCGTCGCTCTCGCGCACGTCTCCCACCCAGGCGACCTCCTCGTCCATCAGGGCGTTCACGAGCGACGATTTGCCCGCGCCGGATTCCCCGATGAAGGTCCCCGTTCGTCCCGCGAGCTCGGCAACGACCTCGGGTAGGCCCATCCCGGTCTCGACGGAGGTCGTCATGACCTCCACCCCTGGGATCCAGGGCTCGATCGAGTCCCTGAGCGCCTCCACGTCATCGACGAGGTCCGCCTTGGTGATCAACACCACAGGGGTCGCACCGATGTCTCCTGCGAACGCCACGAAGCGCATCACCTTGCGTTGACGGAGTGGCCTGTCGGCTCCGAAGAGCACGAAGACGAGGTCGATGTTCGCGGCGATCGTCTGGGTGCCGTACTCGGCGTTGTCCCTCTCGAGGACGGTGCTTCGCTCGAGCCTGTGTGTGACCGTCTCGTTGGCCACGAGGACCCAATCGCCCACCGCGAGCGACATGCGTTTGGGGAACGTGACCTGTCCGACCCGGTATGGAGTCGCGACCAGCACCCTGACGGCGTCATGGCGGACCACACGGGCGGGGTCGCCGATGGACTTCGCGGCGAGGCGCTTGGATTCCCAGTCCTCGTTCCAGCCGAGTTCGTAGAGCTTCGGGTCGATCAACCGCCGCGTCCGTGTTCGTTCGCGCAAGCGTACCCGAGGCTCAACCGAGGGCCCGATCGAGGTCGGACAGCAGATCGTCGACGTGCTCGATACCGACGCTGAGGCGGATGAGGTGCTTGGGGACCTCGAGATCGGTGCCCTCGACCGAAAGGTGTGTCATCGCGGCAGGGACCTCGATGAGGGACTCGACGCCTCCGAGGCTCTCGGCGAGGAAGAACAGCCTCGTTCCGGTCACGATCCGGTTCGCTGCCTCGACGCCTCCGACAGGGGTGAACGACACCATGCCTCCGAATCCGTCCATCTGGCGGGATGCCACCGCATGGCCAGGGTCACCGGCGAGACCCGGATACCAGACGGACTCGACGCGCGGGTCGTCCGCGAGGAAGTTCGCGATCACCGTTGCGTTCGACGTGTGGCGCTCCATCCGCACAGCGAGCGTCTTGATCCCCCTGAGCACGAGGTAGCAGTCGAACGGGCCCGGTACGGGGCCTGCGGCGTTCTGGAGGAAACGGAGCCTTTCGTGGAGATCGGCGTCATTCGTGACGATCGCCCCGCCGACCGTGTCGGAGTGCCCTCCGAGGTACTTCGTCGACGAGTGGATCACCATGTCCGCTCCGAGGTCGAGTGGTCGCTGGAGGAACGGCGTTGCGAACGTGTTGTCGACGGCCACCATCGCCCCGACCCCCGACGCGGCGTCGACAGCCGCGGCGATGTCGACGATCCTCAGGAGCGGGTTGGTCGGGGTCTCGACCCAGATGAGCTTCGTTCGCGGCCGGATCGCCGCCGCGAACGCATCGGGATCCGTCATGTCGACCGCCGACCACTCGATGCCGTGACCCGACAGCACCCTGGCGATCAGCCGGAAGGTCCCTCCGTACGCGTCGTTCGGCAACAGGATGTGGTCACCGGGTTCGAGCATGTAGCCGATGAGGGCGGTGGCCGCGAGCCCGGAGGCGGTTGCGACGCACCCGCCGTCGTCGTCGACCCCGACGCCCTCGAGGGCTGCGATCTGGGTCTGGAGGGCGGTGCGCGTCGGGTTGTCCGTGCGGGAGTACTCGTATCCCTTGTGGACGCCCGGGGCCTCCTGGACGTAGGTCGACGTGGCGTAGATCGGCACGACGGCGGCGCCGGTCGCGGGGTCCGGATCCTGCCCAGCGTGGATGGCCAGGGTCTCGAACCGATCCTCGCTGTCCATGTCGTGGTCCTCCAAGTGGGCGTGTACGCCCGAACCGTAGCCGTCGGCGACAGCCGCCACCGCCGCTATCGGCCCTCCTCAGACCTCGATGACATCGAGGCCCGGGATGTCGCGATAGTCGGCGTCCTGCGTCACCACGGGCATCCCATGTGCCATTGCGGTCGCGGCGATCCAGCTGTCGTTGAGCGGCAGCCTTCGACCGAGCTCCCGGAGCGATGCGACGAGTCCGGCCCAGACTGCGGCGACGCGATCGTCCACTTCGAGCGGCACGACCAGAGACGCCATCTGAAGGGTGGTGAGGCGGCGGTTCCGGATCTCGACGGTGTCTGCCATCAGAACACCGAGCCGCAACTCCCCGATCGTGATCACCGAGACCGCGATGTCGCTTGGTGGCTCGGTTCGGAGGTCGCGACCGGATTCGAGCGCCACGAACAGTGAGGTGTCCGCAAGTGCCGTCACACGTCGTCGGTCGTTTCCGGGAGCAGCGAGTCGAGATCGTCGAGCAGGCCTCGGTCTGCCGCGGTCCGTGCCATCAGTTCCGTGAAGACCGACCACGGCATCGTGCCGGGCCTGTCGCCGATCGGCACGAGGCGGATCGCAGGACGCCCATTGACGGTGACCGTGAGCTCCTCCCCACCTTCGACTCGACGGACGATGTCGGATACGTCGTTACGGAGCTGTCGAACCGAGATCGCTTCCATGGATCTATGGTAGCACATGTGCTACAGCGGGTCAGACGTCGAAGCCGTTGTCGGCCATCCACTCGTCGTTGAAGATCTTCGACAGGTAGCTGCGGCCCGAGTCGGGGAGGATCACCACGACGAGCTTGTCGTGGTCCTCCTCGGCGACCCGCAGGGCACCAACGGCCGCCATACCGCACGAACCGCCGACGAGGAGCCCCTCCTCGACCGCGAGGCGCCTCGTCATCGCGAAGGCTTCGGCATCGTTGACCAACTCATACCGGTCCGTCAGCGACGGGTCGTAGGTCGACGGCCAGAAGTCCTCACCCACACCCTCGATGAGGTACGAGGTGACATCGTCATCAGATGCTGCGGTGTAGATGGATCCCTCGGGGTCCACGCCAACGACGACGAGGTCGGGGTTCCGCTCCTTCAGGTACCTCGCGGTCCCCGAGATCGTGCCAC
>JAWOGV010000351.1:0-3378 GCA_046496605.1 Acidimicrobiia bacterium
ACGCTGCCGCTCGCCGTGTTCGTCGCGCTCGAGTCCGACAGGGCAGCTGCCGTTGCGCTGAGCCTCGTGATGGTCGTGATCTCGCTCGTCGTCCTCGTTGCGCTGCGCGACCGATGGTGGAGGGCGACATGACGGACCTGTCTGCGGTCATCCGCATCCGCAGATCCGAGACCTTCACCCTCGACGTGGCGATCGAGGTGCAACAGGGACGCACCGTGGCCGTGCTCGGACCGAGCGGTGCGGGGAAATCGACGCTCGTCGCGGCGATCGCGGGCCTGCTGCCGATCGACGAGGGCACGATCGTCCTCGGCGGGGACCTCATCGATGATCCTGCGTCCGGCGTCTTCGTTCCCCCCGACGAGCGTCGGATCGGCGTCGTCTTTCAGGACTACTCGCTGTTCCCCCACATGGACGCCACCGGCAACGTCGCCTTCGGACTCCGCAGCCGTGGGGTGGGGAGGGCGGACGCCGATGAGATCGCCCGATCATGGCTGGCCCGCGTCGGCCTCGGCGACGCCGCATCGCAGCGGCCCTCGGACCTCTCGGGCGGCCAACAGCAGAGGGTCGCCCTTGCACGGGCGCTCGCGTCGGACCCGGCCATTCTGCTGCTCGATGAGCCCCTGTCGGCGCTCGACGTGACGACGAGGGCGCGCATGCGCCGGGAACTCGCCGATCATCTCGCCGCGTTCAGCGGCCCGAGGATCCTCATCACCCACGACCCCGTGGAAGCATTCATCCTCGCCGATGAGGTCCATGTCATCGAGGGCGGAGCGATCACCCAGGTGGGTACCCCTGACGACATCCGCGTGCGGCCACGAACGCCCTACGCGGCCGATCTCGCCAGCGTGAACCTGCTCACGGGACACGCCGACGACGGTACGGTGCTCGTCGATGGTCACGCCGTCCACATCGCGGACCACTCCATCGCCGGTCCCGTGCTCCTGACGATCCGGCCTGCCTCGGTGTCCCTGCATCTCCTGCGCCCCGAAGGCAGCCCACGGAACACGTGGTCGACGGTCGTCGAGGTGGTCGAGCGGCTCGGGGATGTGGTCCGCCTCCGAACCGGTGCTCCGATCGCGCTTGCCGTCGATGTCACGCCGGAGGCGGTCGCGGAGCTCGGCCTCGTGGCGGGCCTCCCCGTGTGGCTCTCGATCAAGGCGATGGAGATCGCGGTATCCCCGGACGCGGGACGGCGTTCTGCCGGCTGAGCAGTCCGAGGCGCATCACGGATCCCAATCCTCGGCCAGCAGCTCCATCAGCAGTCCGTCGTGCCACGTCCCATCGGGGCCCCGTTCGTACTGGCGCATGGTGCCGACGGGTCGGAAGCCGATTCCCGAGTACACGGCGATCGCCGGCCCGTTGTCGGTGGCGGGATCGATGGTCAATCGGTGGTGCCCCCTGACATCGATCAGGTAGCGAACCAGGGCCCGGATGGCGTCCGTTGCGTAGCCTCGGCGGTGGACGCTCGGATCGATGAAGATGTCGATCTGCGCATGGCGGTAGTCGGGGTCGGCCTCCTCGCTCCACTGGATCGCTCCGACGATCTTCCCGCCGGGTTCCTCGATCACATAGTGCTCGGAATCAGGTGCGTCGATCGAGTCGGCGACGTCTCGCGCCACGTCGTCACCACCCCAGCGAGCGTGGACCTCGGGTGTCTCGCGGATGGTGACCAGGGCATCAACGTCATCAGGGCGGGCGCGGCGGAGGCGGACCAGTTCTCCGGGGATCTCATCCATGGCGCAAGCCTATCGAAGGCATGCCGGGCGGGAGGAGAGCCCGGGCACCGATCGGTGGGTTACGGCGTGAGTCCGCCGGAGGCCAGCTTCACGAGGAACGCAATGACGATGAAGGCCATCAGGACGGCGATCGCGATCGAGGTGACCGGTCGCACGGTGTCAGGATCCGACGTTCACGGTGCGCTCGATCGCCGTGTAGATGTGCTCGGACATCTTCGCCTCGTCGGGATCGAGCAGGTTGGCCATGACCTTCAGCGTCCACTCCATCAGCGGCTTGTTCCGGATGCCGACCGTCGTGAGGGTCTTCATGATGGTCGGGTTCCCGATGACCCTGACGAAGACGCGTGCAACCCGGTGGTAGTCGCCGTAGGTCGCCTCGAGCTCTGCGTCGTACCCGGCAAGGGCCAACGAGTCACCTGCGACCGCCTCTGCCATGTATCGGGCAGCCATGCGGCCGGTTTCGTAGGCATAGTCGATGCCTTCCCCATTGAACGGGTTCACGGCGCCTGAGGCATCCCCGATGAGAACCCAGTTCCTGCCCACCTTCGGCCCGACCGACAGCGACATCGGGAGCTTGCCGCCGATCGGGCGGGTGTGGCTGGTGTCCTCGGTGATCTTCCAGTGGTCGGGAAGCTGATGGACATACGCGTCGAGGATGCTCGACGTGTTGATGTCCTTCCATCCCCTGAACGTCGAGACGAGGCCTGCGCCGACGTTGATCTCCCCGTCCCCGAGGGGGAAGACCCATCCGTATCCCGGCATCGCCCTGCCCTCGGCATCTCGGATGTCGAGTTGGCTCTCGATCATGCGATCGTCGGAGTTCGGGCTCTCCCAGTACGCGCGAACGGCGAGACCGTACGGGTAGTCGCGACGTCGTGATGCGCCGACACCGCGCCCGAAGCGGGAGTTCGAACCGTCGGCGACGATCACGAAGTCGGGTCGGACGGTCCGGCTGCCCTCGGCGTTGGTGAGGGTCACCGCGGTGACCCTGTCGTTCTCGAGGACGGGCATTGCGGTCGTGCCCTGCTCGACGACGGCGCCCTGTGCGGCGGCGAGCCCGGCAACGGTGCCGTCGAGGTCGGCGCGGCGCATCGTGGCACCCCAGCTCGGGTACACGGAGTGCTCCGGCCATGCGATCTCGATCTTCATGTCTCCCGCATAGGCACGGAGCCCCTCGACCCTGTGCAGGTCGAGACCGTCGAAGTCGAAGCCCATGTCGAGCAGCTGCTTGATGGCCCGTGGCGTGAGGCCGTCGCCACACGCCTTCTCACGCGGGTAGTGCTTCTTCTCGACGAGGTGGACCGCGACGCCGTTGCGTGCCAACCAGTAGGCGGCGGATGCACCACCTGGCCCACCACCGACGACGAGGACGCTTGCAGTCATGGCGGTCAGGGTACCGGTCGGTCGGCACATCGCAACGGCCCGGCTCGGCCACGGATGCGCCAGGTCCACACCGACGTGATCACGGCCGATCGAGCCGATGACACCGCGTCAAGGCCCTACGGCTGGCTCGCCTCGACGGTGTCGTCCTCCGCCTCGGTGAGACCGCAGTCGACCTCGGCCGCCGTGCGATCCTGACCACCGAACGCGACGCGCTCGTAGAGGGAGACGGCGGCGATCTGCTCAGGGGTCAGCACACCAT
>JAWOGV010000396.1:0-9939 GCA_046496605.1 Acidimicrobiia bacterium
CAGGGAGGAGGCACGGTACCAGCGAGTCGGGGACGATCTCCATCACCGGGTCCGCATCGGGTTGACCGAAGGGGGATTCGGCACCGAGATCGAGATCCCGCTCCTCGGCGGCGAAATCGAGACGATCGACATTCCCCGCGGCACACAACCAGAGACCGTCTATCGATTGGGGAAGAAGGGCGTGCCGCACCTCCAGCGCCGCGGTCGGGGCGACCTGCTCGTCCACATCGAGGTAGCGGTTCCGACCGACCTCGACGACGAACAGGAAGATGTGCTGCGCACCTACGGAGAGCTCCGTGGGGAGCAGCCCTCCACGAGGAAGCGTGGCCTGTTCCGGCGATGAGGCATCAGCCGCACCTGTATCTCCCCGGTGCATGGTCCGATGCGCTCCTCGAGGTCCCCGAGTCCGCCCGATCCCACCTGACGAAGGTCCTTCGGCTTGCGGAGGGCACCACGATCACCTACGGGGACGGCAGTGGTGCGATCGGGGTCGGAACGTGGCGGGGCATGGCAGTCGAGCGCGGCGATGAATCGATCGTCGAAGAACCCACGCCGCACCTGACGATCGCCGTCGCGCCACCAAAGGCCAGGGACCGGCAGCGATTCATCGTGGAGAAGCTCCAGGAGCTGCGCGTGTCGTGTCTCGCATGGTTGCGAACGGAGCGAGGCCAGGTTCGACCGCCGAACCCCGAGCGTGCAGCCTCCTGGGCGATCGGCGCCTTCGAGCAGAGCCGTGGCTCCCACCTCATCAGGATCACCGAGGTTGCCCTGACCGACCTTCGTGATGGCATCGCCGCATCGGTCGACAGCGCCGAGCGGCTCGTGGATGTCGCCCCGTGGGACCGGGTCGTCGTGGCCATCGGACCCGAGGGGGGATTCAGCCCGAGTGAGCTCGGACACTTCACGATCCATGCCAACCTCGGCCCATCGATCCTGCGTACCGACACAGCCGCCATCGCCGCCGCCGTGGCGATTCGTTGCTGAGCATTGCTCGCATCGCGTCGACGATTACGCTAGCCTCTTGTATGCACCGTGCGTGTTCGGCTATGCGCGCTCGGTAGGCGGAGGGCATCAGTGGAGTACAGCGAGCGAGTGGGCGAGCGCCTGCGACAAATTCGCGTCCAGCGCGGGATGTCGCTCCAGGACGTTCACCGTGCCACGGGCGGCGAATTCAAGGCCGCTGTCCTCGGGGCGTATGAACGCGGTGAGCGCAGCCTCTCCCTTCCGCGCCTCCGGCGCCTCGCGAGCTGCTACGACGTCCCGATGAGCCAACTCCTTCCCGAAGAGGACACCTACGAACCGCCTGCGCATGCGTCGGGCGGCGTCGCGATCGACCTGTCGAAGGTCGACTCGCTCAGCCCGGAGGTCGGGGAGGTCGTCGACCGGTTCCTGAAGCGAATCCAGGTCCAGCGGCAGGACTTCAACGGCAAGGTGTTGACGATCCGCGCCGCGGACGTCGCCATGCTGGCGTTGATGCTCGATGTCTCCGATCAGGAACTCGCCTCGTCGCTCGAGCGCGAGAAGGCCTGAAGCGGGTTCGAGCCTGGTCGGTTTCCTTGCGCTCGGCGTGACTTCACCGCGCGCCCTCATCCGCCCTTGCGACGGCGAGGTCAGAGATGTTCGGGTCCTTGCGGGGGTCCCTCCCTATACTCACGTCTCTTGCTGTGCCACCCAATCAGCACGTTGCCAGTCAACCGAGGAACCAGGTCGTGACCTACCCGCCGGATACTGACTCTCGGGTGCGCATCCCCTCCAATCACCTGATGGTTGAACTATTGGGCAACAGGGATGTGCATCTCAAACGCGTCGAGAACGCGTTTCCCGGCGCTCGCCTGATCGCCCGTGGGAACGAGATCGACATCGCCGGTGACGACCGGGAGGTGTCCCTCGCCCACACGGTGCTCGAGGAGCTCCTCGTGCTCGTCCAGGAGGGCCAATCCCTCGACGGCGACCGCGTCGACAGGGTCATCGCAATGGTCAAGGCTGACGTCCCGAAACCCTCAGGTGTCTTCACCGACGCCATCTCGGTGGGTCGCGGCAAGGTCGTGCGGGCCAAGACGCTGGGACAGAAGGGGTATGTCGACGCGATCCGTGAGAACACCCTCGTCTTCGGTATCGGCCCTGCCGGTACCGGGAAGACCTACCTCGCCATGGCGTGCGCCGTCGAGGCGCTCGTGTCGGGCTCGGTACGCCGGATCATCCTCTCGCGCCCTGCCGTGGAGGCGGGGGAGAGGCTGGGCTTCCTCCCCGGTGATCTCGCGGCGAAGGTGGATCCGTATCTCCGGCCGCTCTATGACGCGCTCTATGAGATGCTGGGACCGGAGGAAACGATCCGGCTCATGGAGCAGGGAACGATCGAGATCGCCCCGCTGGCCTACATGCGCGGTCGAACGCTCAATGACGCATTCGTGGTCCTCGACGAAGCGCAGAACACCACGCCCGAGCAAATGAAGATGTTCCTGACAAGGCTCGGGTTCAACTCGAAGATGGTGATCACCGGCGATGTGACGCAGATGGATCTCGGAATCGGGAAACCGTCCGGCCTGACCGTCGTGCGCAACGTGCTGCACCTACTCGACGGCATCGATTTCGTCGAACTCACCGGTGCCGACGTCGTGCGACATCGCATCGTCGCCGCCATCGTGGACGCCTATGCGAAGTACGAGTCCGATCAGAAGGCGATGACATGACCGCCTGGATGCAGCACAACCGGGTCGCGGTGCACCTCGGCATCATCGGGCTCGTCATCATCTTCGCGACGTCGGTGCTCCTCGTCGGGTACACGGCCACGAACGACGTTCCCCCGGAACTCGCCGTCGGGGAACCCGCTCCGCAGGACTTCGTCGCGAATCGAACGACGTCAGCGTTCCCCGATCCGGACAAGACCAGCCTCGAACGTACGGCCGCCGCGAACAACGTACCTGCGGTCTACGACATCAACACGACGACATCCCAGCAGGTCATCAACGACATCAACACCTTCTTCGCCGACCTGACGGCAGGAGCGACCCTCCCTGCACCAGATCCCGAGATGACGACGGTTCCGAACCTGATCGGCGCCCCGCTCGAAGAAGCCGAGGCGGCGGCCGAGGCGGCAGGGCTCGTCACGGTGTTCGGCGGAAACGTGGAGACCACCGATGAGGCCCAGAACGGCTTCGTCGCGCAGCAGAACCCGGTTTCGGGCACCGAAACCGTTGTCGGTTCCGGGGTCACCGTCTTCGTGTTCGTCCTTGCGGGGTCCTCAACGACCTCGGTGCCCGAGACGACGACCACGACCGTACCGGAGGACGCCGAACTCCCCCGCAGGGAGGTCGAGGAACAGATTGCGCTGCTGACGGAGCGCCACGCCGTTCTCGGTCAGGCGATCCTCACCGACTTCGTCCTCCTCCACGAGAAGGACCTCGACCGTGTCGCCGAGGACATCGCGAGCGTGTTCCCCGACATGCAGAACACGGCACTGGGGTGGGCGAGGGACGAGCTCGACGCCGGGATCCGTGAGAACGAGCTCAACGACGTCAAGCAACGTTTCCTGAACCCTTCGACGAGGCCGCCCATGGCGATCGCCGGAATCCCGGAGGACGACGTCGAGACGACCCACACGGCGATAGCGACGTTGGTGGCACAACAGCTCCAGGCGAACGAACGGGTCGACAACGCCCAGTGGGAGATCGAGAAGCAGGCAGCGCGCGACGCCGTTCCCGAGCAGACCACCCAGTTCTCCTTCGGGGATCCCATTGCCCGACAGGGAGAGATCCTCACGAGCGTCCAGGTTGCCGCGATCGTCGAACTCGGCCTGTACCAGCCTGACATCATTCTCGTCGCGCCGGGTTGGGCCCTGGCATTCTTCGCAGCCATCAGCATCCTCTTGTTCGCCTTCCTGCTCTATCGGATCGCACCGGGCAGCGTCGAACGGACGCGCGACGTGATCCTCCTTGGGATCATCGTGAGCCTCTCAGCGGTGGCGGCGCGGATCCCGGGACTGCTCACGAGCGCGGACAACCACGCGATCGGGTACGTGCTCCCCGCAGTTGCGATCGGCGTGATGGCCGCGATCCTGTTCGATCAGCGGACGGCGCTCCTCTTCGTCATCCCGATGGCCGGCTTCACGGCCATCGCCACCACCGACATCACCTTCACCGTGTTCGCGGCCTTCGCGACCGCCGTGCCCATCGCGTTCGTGTCGTCGGTATCGACGAGGTCCCAACTGCGCCTCTCGGTGGTGGGATCCGCCGCCGTCGTCGCCCCTGCCGCGGCAGGGCTGGAGTTCCTGTTCAGGTACGGGACCGACGGCAGCTCGCCGTTGTTCGCCGGCCTGTGGGCGTTTGCCGGAGCGGTCATCGGAGGCTTCCTGGCACAAGGCGTCGTGGCGTTCCTCGAGACGTCATTCGGGGTCACGACGACCATGTCGCTGCTCGACCTCCTCGATCGGAATCATCCCGCGCTCCAGGCGCTCGAGGAGAAGGCCCCTGGAACCTTCAACCACTCGATGCTCGTCGGTTCACTCGCGGGTAGGGCGGCTCGCTCGATCGGCGCCGACCCGCTCCTCGCACAGGCCGCGGCCTGGTACCACGACCTCGGCAAAACAGAACATCCGCAGTACTTCGTCGAGAACCAGCTCGGCTACAACCCGCATGACGAGCTCACACCCCTCGAGAGCGCATCGATCATCCGCAGGCACGTGAGCGACGGATTGGACCTCGCAAGGCAGTACCGAATACCCGACGATGTGGCGGACGGTATCCGGATGCACCACGGCACCAGCCTGATGCGCTACTTCTATCACAAGGCGCTGACCCAGGATCCGGACGTCGATGCCGCGTCGTTCCGGCATCACGGCGTCAAGCCGAGGCGCAAGGAGATGGCCATCGTGATGATCTCCGACGCCACAGAGGCTGCAGCCAGGGCATACGCACAGCAGGAGCAGCCAACGGAGCTCGGCCTCACGAAGCTCGTCGACGACATCGTGACGGAGAAGCTCGATGACGGGCAGTTCGACGAGGCCTCGCTGACCTTCGGGGAGCTGACCACGATCAAGTCGGAGGTCGTCTCGGGACTTTCTGCGTACTATCACGCACGTGTCGAGTATCCGGACTTCCCGACGGCGGAGCAATTGATGTCGGCCGAGGGTTCATGACGGTCGAGGTTGAGGGGTCGTACGCCATCGATGTGGACGTGCCTGCCATCGAGGCGTTTGCCGACGCCATTCTCGAGGTCGAAGGAGTGGATCCGGAGGCGAGACTCACGATCACGTTCCTGTCCACCGACGCGATCGCCGAGCTCAACGAGCGCTTCATGGATTCGAGGGGGCCGACCGACGTCCTGTCGTTTCCCATCGAGGATGCGTCGCCGGGCGAGCCCCCGGTGGCGCTCGAGGGGGGACCGGCACTCGATCTCGGCGACATCTTCATCTGTCCCGAAGTCGTCGCCGTCCACGCAGACGAGTACGGGGTGACGATGGCCGACGAGCTGTATCTGATGGTGTGCCACGGCGTGTTGCACATTCTCGGATGGGATCACCAAACTGATGGGGAAGCACACGCCATGGAATCACGAGAAGCAACCCACCTCGCAACGATCGGTAGGCATCGGCGATGATCATCGCGGTCGCGGTCGGATCCGTCGTCGTCCTCGTGCTCGCTGCCGTCATTCGCGCTGGCACGTCCAGCCTCGTCAGGACGCCGCGGGCCGACGCCCTCCGAGCACACTCCGATGGCGTGCACGGGGCGGAACGTGCGGCATCCCTCCTCGAGGACCGAACGAACCTCCAGGCCTCGCTCGGCACCACCGTCACATTCCTCACCGTGCTCGCCGTGATACCCCTCACATGGGCCCTCACCGACACGCTGTCCGGTCCGCCGCTCGCGATCGGCCTCCTCGCCATGGCGGTCGCGCTCGTCGTCCTCGTCGACATCGTGCCGCGGTGGGTCGGACGAACGAGGCCAGGCAGGCTCGCGTATCGCCTCGTTGGCCTCCTGCATGTCGCCTACGTCGTCGGTGCCGCAGCGGGTGAGCTCATCAACGATCAGGAGGAACAGGACCTGGACGATCCCGACGAGCAGGCGGAGGCCGACGAACGCGCCCTCATCCGATCGGTCATCGAGTTCGCCGACACGATCGTGCGCGAGGTCATGGTGCCTCGCACGGACATGATCACCATTGGTGGTGATGCCTCGACGGACGACGCGGTCGATCTCGTGCTCTCGAGCGGACGTTCGCGGATACCCGTTACGGGCGACTCCATCGACCACATCATCGGCGTGATCTATGGGAGGGACCTGTTGGAACTGCTCGACAGGGAAGCACCTGCTCAAACGGCGGGGGAACTCTGCCACGAGGCCTACTTCGTACCGGAAACGAAGCCGATCCCGGATCTCCTGCGCGAGATGCAGCGCAAGCAGCAGCATCTCGCCATCGTCGTCGACGAGTTCGGCGGTACGGCAGGGATCGTGACGATCGAAGATCTCGTCGAGGAGATCGTCGGGGAGATCGCGGACGAGTACGACGAGGAGGAGCCGATGATCGTCGAGGTCGACGGGGAGTGGATCGTCGACGCACGCCTCGATGTCGATCAGCTCGCAGACCTCGTCGGAGCCATCCTGCCGTCCTCCGAGTGGGATACCGTCGGCGGTCTCGTCCTCGAACTGGCAGGGCGGGTACCCGAGGAAGGCGAGCGCTTCGACTACGAGGGCCTCGCGTTCGTCGCGACGTCGGTCCAGGGTCGTCGTGTGTCGAAGGTTCGGATCGGTCGGGCGTGACCCACTTCGAAACGAGGTCGGGCTTCGTTGCGGTCGTTGGCCGTCCCAACGTCGGGAAGTCGACCCTCGTGAATGCATTGGTCGGGGAGAAGGTCGCGATCACCTCGCACAAGCCACAGACGACGCGCAACACGATCCGGGGCGTCGTCACACTCGAGGAACGAGGCGCCCAGATCGTCCTCGTCGATACGCCCGGTGTGCACCGTCCGAGGACGACCCTCGGCGAGAGGCTCAACACGCTCGTGTACGGGTCACTCGCCGAGGCAGACCTTGCGGTGTTCGTCATCGACGGGCGACAGGCCGTCGGCCCGGGTGACCGCATGATCGCCGATCGGGTCCACGCGGCCGGGACGCCTGTCGTCGTCGCCGTCAACAAGGTGGACATCGCCGCCAAGGATGTCATCCTGACCCAGCTCGCCGAGCTGGCCCCCTACGACTTCGCTGCCTACGTACCGGTGTCCGCACTGACCGGGGACGGGCTCGGTGCCCTCACGGATGAGATCGTCGGACTCCTCCCTCCGGGGCCGTTCTTCTTCCCCACCGACGCGATCTCGGACCAGCCCGAGCACTTCCTCGCAGCCGAGCTCGTGCGCGAGAAGTACCTCGCCCGTCTCCGCGAAGAGCTTCCCCACTCGGTCGCCGTGGTCGTCGACGAGATGGAGACCATGGACAACGGCGTGCTTCGCATCGCCGCGACGGTCTACGTCGAGCGCGAATCCCAGAAGGGCATGGTGATCGGCAAGGGGGGAACGCTCATCCGCGATGTCGGAGCCGCCGCACGGGTGGATCTCGAGCGCGTGTTCGCAACGAAGGTGTTCCTCGACCTGCGCGTCCGTGTCGAGAAGGACTGGCAGCGCAGGGACGACATGCTCGATCGGCTGGGTTTCTAGGCCGCCCGCTCGGTGGTGGCCCGTTTCCCCACAGTCACTCCGGCCGCGGAACGAATCGGTAGCCCATTCCACGAACGGTCTCGATGGCGTCCTTGCCGAGCTTCCGACGGAGATAGCCGATGTACACGTCGACCACGTTGCTGCCGGGATCGAAGTCGTAGCCCCATACGTGTGAGAGCAGCTGCTCGCGTGAGAGCACCTGGTCCGGATGGCGCATGAGCGTCTCGGCGAGGGCGAATTCCCGGGCGGAGAGCTCGACATCCCGTCCATCCACCCGGAGCCGACGCGTCCTCAGATCGAGGGATACGGATCCGGACGTGATCGTCGTTGCGTCGGTACTGGCTGTGTCGCGAAGGCGTGCCCGGATCCTCGCCAGGACCTCCTGGAAGGCGAACGGTTTCGTGACGTAGTCGTCGGCTCCACCCTCGAGTCCGGCGATCGTGTCGTGCACACCGCTCCTTGCGGTCAGAATGATGACAGGAAGTCGCTCGCCTCGCTGCCGGATCTCTGCGAGGACGTCGCTGCCGTCCATACCGGGCAGCCCGAGGTCCAGGATCAGCAGGTCGAAGTCCTCGTCACGGGCAGCCGCTGATGCGTAGACGCCGTCGGAGACCACCGTCGTCGTAAACCCCTCCGACCGCAGGCCCTTCTCGAGGAATGCGGCGATCCCTGGTTCGTCCTCGGCGATCAGGATCCTGCTCACGATGGCTCCCCCCCGGTCGGTTCCATCGGCAGGGAGATGGTGAAGATACAGCCTGACGGGTCGGCGGGGTCGAGGCGGACGGTTCCCCCGTGACCTTCCGCGATGGCCGCGACGATGGCGAGCCCGAGGCCCGCTCCCTCGGTTCGGTGCAATTCTGCGCGTGCGAACCGATCGAAGATCCTCTCCCTGTCGGCCTCGAGCACACCAGGACCCTCGTCTCGGACCCACAACTCGACGCTGTCGCCGGAGATCCTGCTCCCGAGATACACGGGTGTGCCGGAGGGGGTGTGCACCGCAGCATTCCTCAGAAGGTTCATCATCGCCTGGTTGAGCCGATGGCGGTCGGCGTCGATGACGACGTACTCGGCGGCCTCGACGGTCCACGGACGGTCGTCGAGCGCTGCTGCCTTTGCGGCGAGTTCATGTGTCAGCTCGCCGAGGTCGACCGGACCTCGCTGGATGAAGTCGGGTTGCTCGGCCTTCGCGAGATCGAGGAGATCGTCCACGACCCTGGCCATCCGGTCGAGTTCGTCCGTCACGATCGCAAGCGTGTCGCGCCTGTCCTCCGGCTGATCCCCCATCACCTCGAGGTTGCCGCGGATCACCGTGATCGGGGTGCGCAACTCGTGGCTCGCGTCATCGATGAAGCGGCGTTGCGAGGCGAAGGATCCACCGAGGCGGTCGAGCATCGAGTTGAACGTCCGTCCGAGTTCTGCGATCTCGTCGTCGCCCTCGACATCGATGCGTCGGGAGATGTCAGTCTCGTTGATCGACCGGGCCGTGTCCGTGAGCTCCCGCAACGGGTGCAGGATCCTGCCGGCCGCGACCCATGCCATGACGGAGGCAAGGAGGAAGATCGATCCGTACACGAGCGCACCCAGCCTCACGGCCTGATTGATCTCCCTCAGCCTGTCGGCTGTGAGGACGGCAACGACGAAGACACCCTCTGGTTCGCCCTGAGCGCCCACCGGAACGGCGATGTATCGGATCTCACCGAGCAAGTCGTCTGGGAACGCTCCTCGCTCGCTCTCCGTGAGGTTCGCCCATGACGCTGCTCTCTCCAGCACCGCCAGTTGGCTTCCTACGACATCCGTCTTGTACGCCTCACCGGCGACGAATGTCACGACGCCCTCGCCGGCGAGTGGGACGTTGCGGGAGAAGAACGTATCGAAGATCGCCGCGACGTCCGTTCCGAATGGTTCCCCTGTCGACGGGTTCATGCCGGAGGCGAGCTGTCGGAGCTCAGCGACCTCCTGGTCGAGGGCGCTCTCGGCGTTGTTGACCTCCTGGGCGAGAAGGAAGGTGCGTTGAATGAGTAAGGCGGCGATGAGGGAAACGCCGAGGAGCACGACGTACCAGCCGAGGATCCGGACACGCACCGATGAGGCTCCCCCTCGGGGGCCCCGTGGCGTTGCAGCAGACGCTGCCGATGCCGGGCTCGCCGGTGTCATGGGATGGACTGTAGGGCGGTCAGCCCGATGGGATCCGGGGCAGATCCCATCGGGCCACTCCGTTACACGGTTCAGTCGGAGTCGAGGGAGTCGTCCGAGTCCATCGAGTCGTCCGAGTCCATCGAGTCGTCCGAGTCGTC
>JAWOGV010000065.1:0-7394 GCA_046496605.1 Acidimicrobiia bacterium
GTGGTCCGTCTCGAGGACCGGTGGTCGGTCACGGTGCGCGACCTGGCGTCTGGTGCGGAGACGACGAGGGCGTATCGAGCGGTCATCGTCGCCAACGGCCACCACTGGGACACCAACCTCCCCGGGACCGAGGGTCCCTTTGCAGGACACATCATGCACGCACAGGCATACCGAACCCCCGAACCCTTCATCGGCAAGGACGTCGTCGTCGTCGGCGCGGGGAACACAGCCGTCGATCTCGCCGCTGAGCTCTCGTGGCATGCCAGGTCCGTCACGCTGTCAACGCGCAGTGGCGCACACGTCCTGCCGCGGTACCTCTTC
Organism: Acidimicrobiia bacterium; assembly: GCA_046496605.1. Lineage (GTDB taxonomy): Bacteria > Actinomycetota > Acidimicrobiia > Spongiisociales > UBA5794 > SZUA-442. Next base: position 322 of record JAWOGV010000065.1, read on the forward strand.
GGCCGTCCCCTCGACCGATGGTCCACGCGAACGAGCACGCGGCTCCCACTCGCCGTTCAACGACCCCTGTACCGGACCATGCTGTTCCTGGCCCGGGGTCGACAGGGCTCGTATGGGTTCCCGACACCGGCCGCGCCGATCCTCTCACAGCACCCGACCGTCAATCAGGACATCCTGAGGCTCGTCAAGGATGGACATGTCGCGGTCCGTCGCGGGCTCTCACGTACGACAGAGCACGAGGCGGTGTTCGTCGACGGCATGACGACGAAGTGCGACGTCATCATCTTCGCCACCGGCTACACGATCTCGTTCCCATTCCTCGAGGGTGTCGTCGACGTCGTCGACAACCGGGTCGAGCTCTATCGGCGCGTCGTGAGCGTCGACCATCCCGGTCTCTTCTTCGTCGGCCTCATCCAACCCGTCGGCGCCCTTCCCCCGCTCGCCGAGCAACAGGCGAAGTGGATCAGCCGCCTCCTCGACGGTGCACCACTCCCCACGGTTGCGACCATGAAGGCGGCGATCGCCCGAGACCGTGAGGAGCTCGCTGCACGATACGAGGATCGACCTCGGCACACGATCCAGGTCGATTACTGGTCGTACCTCGACGAGTTGAGGGGCATCTGCAACGAAATCGACGCCGTCGACGACGCCCCAGGGGCGGCCGCCGCCCCCTGACCCCGGGCCGTTGGCGGATGGGCTTCCGGTATCTTGGAGCAGGAACAGGGGGCGTACGACCAGATGGCTGACGCGGCACCGGCTCGTCCGAGGAACACACAGTTGTGGAAGAAGATCGCCCTGAGGGTGGTCTTCCTCGCCTTCGCGCTCGTGAGCCTCTACTTCTTCCTGCCGACGATCGTCGATTTCCTCGATGAGGCACCCGAGCTGGCAAGCGTCGACTGGTGGTGGTACCTGCTCATGGGTCTGTCGATGACCGGCGCGTTCATGGCTGCGTGGGAGCTGACCCACATCGCCGTTCCGAGCATCCCCCGGTACATCGCCGCGAGCTCCCAGCTCGTCTCCAATGCGATGGCGAAGGTCATTCCGGGAGGTGTGGTGGCAGCAGGTGCGACGTACTTCCAGATGCTGTCGGTCTCGGGGGTGTCCCCTGCCAGGGCCGCGACCGCCCTCGCATCCGTGTCGTTCATCTCGAACCTCGTCCTCTTCTCGCTGCCGGGCATCGCCGTCCTCCTCGCAGCGCTGTCGGCCCCCATTCCGAATGGTCTCCTGCCCGTTGCGGTGGTGGGCACGGCATTGTTCATCGTGATGTTCTCGGCGGTGTTCCTCCTCGTCAGGTTCGATAGGCCCCTCATGCTCGTTGGCACCGTCGTCGAGAACGTCGTCGGATGGGTCGCCATGCGCCTGCACCGCGACTGGGAGCCGACCGCCGAGGCCTTCCTCAGACAGCGCAACGACGTCAGAACAGCCCTCGGGCAGCGATGGAGAAGGGCCCTCGCGGCAGCGGTTGCGAACTGGATGCTCGACTACCTGGTCCTCGTCCTGGCGCTCTTCGCCGTGGGGGCCGAACCCCGGGTCTCGCTGGTCCTGCTGTCGTTCGCCGGTGCCGCGGTGCTCGGCATGATCCCGCTCACGCCGGGCGGTCTCGGGTTCGTCGAGGTCGGGCTCGTCGCGATGCTCACCCTCGCGGGGATCCCGGGACCGGACGCAACGCTCGCCACGCTCGCCTACCGGCTCTTCCAGTTCTGGTTGCCCATTCCCGCAGGTGCGGTCGCCTATGTCGTGTTCAAGCGCCGGTTCGGCGACCTCGGCCTGCCCGAAGCCGCAGCCTGATCCTTCCCTCGGCGCTCGCCCGGTAACGTGGCATGAGCCAGCGAGGGAGGATCATGACCGTCAACCAACCGCCGACGACCAACAACCCTGCCGTGTCCAACGTCATGCGGCCCCTCCAGGACGCCGCAGGTTGGATGAAGCTCGTCGGCACGCTCGGGATCATCTATGGCGTGCTGCTCGCCATCACCATCGTCGGGCTCGTCATCGCGTGGCTCCCGATCTGGATGGGCATCCTGCTCAACCGTGCCGCCGATGACGCACGGGCGGCAGCGATGGCAGGTGACGAGGCGAGAGCCATCGCGGCGACGAACAGCCTCAGGACGATCTTCAAGGTGTATGGCGTCATCGTCCTGATCGGCATCGTCTTCGCCCTCGTCGGGATCATCTTCTCGGTCGCTGTCGTCGTGGGTACTGAGGGCTCGTAGCGGCCAGCGACACGGGCGGGTACGATTCGGGTGCTGACGAAGTCGTGCGGGAGAGTCGGCCGACCGACGCCGAAGGAGCAACCGCCCCGGGAATCTCTCAGGCACACGGACCGCACGAACGAGGCGCATCTGGAAAGCAGGGTGTTCGAACCCTCACCGAAGGGGAAAGCCGCACGGCGGTGAATCTCTCAGGTCGAGCGACAGACGGGGCACGGAGTACCACGTGCCACGAGGAGCAACCGGATGCCTGAGCCAGATCCCAGAGAACCCGACCGAATCGGATCGTTCGTCGCCCGCCATGTCGGGCCATCCGACGACGATGTGAGCTCGATGCTCGCGGAGGTGGGTGCGTCGGACCTCGCCGATCTCATCGACCGCGCCGTACCCGAGGTCATCCGCAGCCATCGACTTCCGAGTGTGCCAGGTCCGCTCACCGAGGCAGAGGCGCTTGCGGCACTCCGCGAGCGTGCGGGGCGCAATCGCGTGCATCGGTCGTTCATCGGCATGGGCTATCACCAGACGATCACGCCCGGGGTGATCCAGCGCAACATCCTCGAGAACCCCGGCTGGTACACGGCGTATACGCCGTACCAACCCGAGATCGCACAGGGTCGGTTGGAGGCGCTCCTCAACTTCCAAACGGTGATCGCGGACCTCACCGGCCTCGAGATCGCCAACGCTTCCCTTCTCGACGAGGCCACGGCCGCCGCCGAGGCCATGACGCTCCTCAAGCGCGTGGGCACCAGCGAGAGCGACGTCTTCTTCGTCGATGCCGATTGCCATCCCCAGACGATCGACGTCATCATCACTCGCGGTACCCCTCTGGGTTACGAGATCGTGGTGGGGGATCCCGAGGTCGACCTCGATCCGGGCTCGGTCTTCGGCGCGTTGCTGCAGTATCCGGGCAGTTCGGGGCACATACGCGACATCGGACCGATTGTCGACCGCATCCATGAGGCAGGTGCACTCGTCGCCGTGGCGACCGATCTCCTCGCATCGACCTTGCTCACCCCTGCAGGCGAGCTCGGAGCCGACGTCGCGATTGGAAGCTCGCAGCGCTTCGGCGTCCCGATGATGTTCGGAGGTCCCCACGCAGGATTCTTGTCGACGCGCAACGACTTCAGGCGATCACTTCCGGGCCGCCTGGTCGGGGTATCGGTCGATCGGGCGGGGAGGCAGGCGCTTCGGTTGGCGCTCCAGACACGGGAGCAGCACATTCGACGTGACAAGGCGACGTCGAACATCTGCACCGCCCAGGTCCTGCTCGCGGTCATGGCCGGAATGTATGCCGTGTACCACGGCCCGGAGGGACTGACCTCGATCGCGCGCCACGTCCACTTCCTGACGAACGACCTCGTTGCACGCCTCCGCGGTGGCGGGGTGTCCGTCGTGAACGACACGTGGTTCGACACCGTCCAGGTGCGCGTCGACGATGCGGACGAGATGGTCGAGGTCGCCGCGTCGAGGCGGATGAACCTTCGAAGGGTCGACGCAACGACCGTCGGTGTCTCGCTCGACGAGACGAAGACCGCGGACGACGTGGCCGAGCTCTGCGACCTCCTCGGTGCGGGGGAGGCCCGTGGTGAGGAGCGGGGTATCCCCGAATCCCTCGTGCGCAGCACGGGCTTCCTCGACCACCCGACCTTTCACCGGTACCGCTCCGAGACGGAGATGATGCGGTACCTCCGCAGGCTCCAGGACATGGATGTCGCGCTCGACCGGTCCATGATCCCCCTCGGCTCGTGCACGATGAAGCTCAACGCCTCGGCCGAGATGGTGCCGGTCTCCTGGCCGGAGTTCGCTGACATCCACCCGTTCGCGCCTCTCGACCAAGCAGAGGGATACCTCCAGATGATCGACGAGCTCGAGTCGTGGCTCGCGTCGATCACGGGGTATGACGCTGTGTCGGTCCAGCCGAATAGTGGTGCCCAGGGGGAGTTCTCCGGTCTCCTCGCGATCCGGGGCTACCAGGCGGCACACGGCCAGGGTCACCGCGACGTCTGCCTCATCCCTTCGTCTGCGCACGGAACCAACCCGGCTTCCGCAGTGATGGCGGGAATGCGCGTCGTGGTCGTCAAGTGCGATGAGGACGGGAACATCGACGTCAACGACCTGAGGGACCGTGCAACGGAGCACTCCGACGAGCTGGCCGCGATCATGGTCACCTACCCATCCACCCACGGGGTGTTCGAGGAGGCGATCGTCGAGATCTGTGAGATCGTCCATGAACACGGTGGGCAGGTCTACCTCGATGGTGCGAACCTCAACGCGATGGTCGGGATCGCAGAGCCCGGTTCGTTCGGATCCGACGTGTCCCACCTCAATCTGCACAAGACCTTCGCCATCCCCCATGGTGGCGGGGGTCCCGGCGTCGGACCCATCGGTGTGCGGTCCCATCTCGTGCCGTTCCTGCCCGGTCACCGCCATGTCGGCGGTCGCCAACCCGACGGAGGCTTCGGAGCCGTGTCTGGCGCACCGTGGGGCTCAGCAGGCATCCTCCCGATCTCGTGGATGTACATCGCGATGCTCGGGCCAGCCGGCCTGCGCCGCGCGACCGATGTCGCGATCCTCAATGCCAACTACCTGGCAAGCAGGCTCGGCGACCACTACCCGGTGCTGTACACGGGGCCGAACGGCTTCGTGGCACATGAGTGCATCCTCGACATCCGGTCCATCCAGCACGAGACGGGCGTCACGAACGAGGACATCGCCAAGCGCCTGATCGACTTCGGCTTCCATGCGCCGACGATGTCGTTCCCCGTGGCAGGAACGCTGATGATCGAACCGACCGAGTCCGAGTCGAAGTTCGAACTTGACAGGTTCGTGGATGCCATGCTCGCCATCCGAGCCGAGATCGACGCCCTCGACGGACCTGATGCGGTGGAGGGTTCGGTCCTTCGCAACGCTCCACATCCGGCAGAGGACCTCGTTGCGGACGAGTGGAGCCGCCCCTACAGCCGTGAGCAGGCCGCCTACCCGGTTTCGTCGCTGCGTCGCGCCAAGTACTGGGTGCCGGTCAGCCGCATCGACAATGCCTACGGGGACCGGCATGTGATGTGTTCCTGCCCTCCGATGGAGGACTACACCTGAACCGTCCCCTTCTTGCGTAACTGGGTTCCATCCAGGGGTGGAACCTACTTACGCAAGAACCTCCAGGGCGGCCATGAGGTCGGCGAGGAATCGTTGACCAAGCGCACCGTCGATGAGGCGATGGTCGTAGGACAGGTCGATCGGAGCCACGAGGCCGACCGCGATCCCACCGTCGTCGACGATCGGCTGCGGTGAGGCCTTTCCGATCGAGACGATGGCGCTCGTCCCCATCGGGATGATGGGCGTGCCATGGCCTCCACCGAGTGCGCCGATGTTCGAGATCGTGAATGTCTGTCCCGTGACCTCGCTCGGCGTGACCGTCCCTTCGATCGCCGCCGTCGCGAGGCGCTCGAACTCGAACGCCAGATCGCGGACACCGAGCGCGTGCGCGTCCTTGACGACCACGACCATCAACCCGCTCTCGGTGTCGACGGCGAACCCCATGTGGATCGCGTCCCGGTAGGCGACCGTGGACCCACGGAAGGAGGCGTTGAACTCCGGATAGCGGGCGAGCAATGGCATGACCGACATCGCCACGAGCGCCTCGACAGGGAGTGGTGCGCCGTCGTCGCCTGTTCGGGATTCGAGGAGCCCTTCCGCCCTGATCTCACCCTGCACGGTGACGTGCGGGATGGTCGACCACGACTCCGCCATGTGGGCGGCGATCGCCCTGCGGGTGGCGCTGAGGGGTACGAGGCGTTCCCCGGATCCACCTCCTGCCACACGCTCGACATCGTCCCTCGTGACCGCTCCACCGGGACCGGTACCCGCCACCGAGGACAGATCGACACCGCGCGAGTCCGCGAGCCGACGGACGGCCGGCGTCGCCCGGACGTCGCGTGATCCGCTGCTCGAGGCTGTCGTCATTGATGTCGCGGAATCCATCGGGCGTCTGGCATCCCCACGGTCGGGTTCAGGTCCGGCGTCGGGTGGGATGTCGAGGGCTTCACCGCCTCCGACGATGAACAGGATCTCGCCGACGTTCACCGTGTCGCCCACGGCGCCCACGAGGCGTTGGATCGTTCCGGCATGGGTCGCCGTGATCTCGACCGTCGTCTTGGCCGTCTCGACCTCGACGACCGGCTGGCTGACGGCGACCACATCGCCGACGGACACGAGCCAGGCCACGATCTCAGCCTCGGTGAGACCCTCACCGATGTCTGGCATGCGGAATTCGTGGGACATCGGGCCGCAGGCTACCCGGATGCGTAGCTGCGCGACGATCGCGCAGGAGCGCCGACGGCAAGCACGGCCGAGGACCGCCGCGATGCCGTGATCAGTTCCCCGAGCGGAAGGGCTCGCCGGACGCGGCGTGGTCGACGAGGATCTGTGCGGGCGCGAACCGCTCGCCATGTCGCTCCTCGAGCGCCCTCAGCTTGGCGACCACGACGTCCGCGCCGAGGTGGTCGATCGTCCAGAAGGGGCCTCCGCGGAACGGTGGGTACCCCAGGCCGAACACGGCCCCGATGTCCCCGTCGCGCGGGGAACGGAGGATCCCGTCCTCGAGGCAACGGGCCGCCTCGTTGATGAAGGCGAGGGATACCCGCTCCTGGATCTCGGACCGTGGGACGATCCTTCGAAGGGACGGCAGTCCGAGCGCTGCGTACACGGTCTCGTCGACGCCGCCGCGCTCGCCCTTGGCGTAGGCATAGAACCCTCGTTGGTTCTTGCGCCCCTTGCGGTCGTCGGCGATCAGGCCGGCCATCATCGCTGGACCCTCCATCCTGGCGCCGAAGGCGTCGGCGAGGATCACGCTGATGTGGGCACCGA
>JAWOGV010000328.1:0-3605 GCA_046496605.1 Acidimicrobiia bacterium
ACGGCCGCGCTGGCGAAGATCGAGAAGGCCAGTGCCGCCGTCACCTCGAAGTAGGTGACCGGGAAACCCGACGCCTCCTCGTATCCGGTGACGAACCATGCGATGTCCCTCACCGCATCCGTGAAGCCGTTGGCGTCGATCGGAGCACCGTGGAGCGCGAATCGTTCCTCCACACGATCGAGGTGGGGCGATGTGAAGCCTCCTGTTGCGAGGCCGTGGGCGCCGAGGATCTGCTGGACCATGCGCGTGACCGTGGTCTTGCCGTTCGTTCCTGCCACGTGGATCGTGGGGTACGTGCGGTGTGGGTCCCCCATGTACTCGAGGAGCCCCGTGATTCGCTCGAGTCCCGGCTGCACCCCGTGGCCCATCCGCGCGTCGAGGAAGGCCTCTGCTTCGGCTCGGTTCGCCACTGGCGGGACGATGGGGCTGTCCATCGACTCAGCCGAGTTCCTCGAGGAGTCGCCGCTGCTCGGCGAGCTCAGCTTCGAGCTCGATGAGGCGACCCTCCTCCTGTGTCACGACGTGTGACGGTGCCTTGTCACGGAAACTCGGGTTCGCCAGCTTCGCACGGGAACCGGCGATCGACGACTCGATCCCCTCGATCGCCTTTGTGATCCTGGGTCGTTCTGCCTCGACGTCGATCAGGCCGGCGAGCGGAACGAAGCCCTCGACGCCGGGAGCGGAGAGACGCGCATGGCCTGCGGCACTCTCGGGACGGACCCCGACGGTCGGCGAGCAGTCCCCGAGCGCTGCGAGCTGGTCGAGCCACCACACGGGTGCTTCGCCGTCGATCGCAACGATGACGGGGACGTCCGTGGCCCTGGGGATCTGGTGCTGGGCGCGGAACCGTCGAGCATCCGTGACGAGGCCGCGAAGTGAGTCCATGCCCTCCGGTGCGTCGTATCGGGGCACGCTCGGCCACGGTGAGGCGATCAGGAGGTCCGGCGACGCGGCGAGGTGCGACCAGAGTTCCTCGGTGACGAAGGGGATGGCGGGGTGGAACAACTTGAGGAGATCACGAAGGACCACACCGAGGGTGGCCCTCATCGTCCCTGCGCGCGCCTCGTCCCTGGCAATGACCTTCGCCATTTCGAGGTACCAGTCGAAGACCTCCGACCAGGCAAAGGTGTAGAGCATGCTGTAGGCATCCGAGAGCCGATAGGCGTCGATCAACCTGTCCATCTCGTCGACGACCTCCGCGAGACGCCCGAGAACCCAGCGGTCCTCGGGACCGGGATCGTCGGGGTATCCGCCGTCGGTGGGCACGCGATCAACGTCCATGAACTCCACCGCGAACCTCGTCGCATTCCACAGCTTGTTGCCGAAGCGTCGTGACGCGTCGATCCAGTCGGTGTCGAGGGGAACATCATGACCGGGAGCGGCCGCCTGGATCAGGGCGAGCCGGACACTGTCCGCCCCGTACTGGTCGATCATGTCGAGAGGATCGAGGGCATTCCCCATCGACTTCGACATCTTCCGACCCTCGGCATCGCGGACCATGCCGTGGATCACGATGTCGGTGAACGGCGCGTCTCCCGTGAAGTGGGTTCCCATCATCATCATCCGCGCCACCCAGAAGAAGATGATGTCGAAGCCCGTGACGAGGGTCGATGTCGGATAGAACGTGGCGAGGTCGGGCGTGTCGTCCGGCCAGCCGAGGGTCGTGAACGGCCACAGCGCGGACGAGAACCACGTATCGAGCACATCGTCGTCCTGGACGAGATCGCCCGCACCGCACGCCGTGCACGCCGTCGGGTCGTCCATCGAGACGATCGTCTCGCCACACGCACTGCAATACCACGCAGGGATCCGGTGTCCCCACCACAGCTGGCGGCTGATGCACCAGTCCTGCAGGTTCTCCATCCAATGGAAGTAGTTCTTCTCCCATCGTTTCGGGATGAACCTCGACCTCCCGCTTCGCACCGCATCGATGGCGGGCGGGACGAGCGGCCCGACGGAGACGAACCACTGCAGGGACAACAAGGGCTCGACGACCGTGTGGCAACGCGAGCAGTGTCCGACCGTATGCGGGTGGTCCTCGATCGCCTCGATTGCGCCGATCTCCCGGAGGGCGGATCGAACCGCTTCCCTGGCCTCGAATCGGTCCATGCCGGCGAACGGGCCTCCAGCGGATGTGATGAGCGCTTCGGTGTCGATCACGATGATCTGCTCGAGGCCGTGGCGCTGGCCGATCTCGAAGTCAAGGGGGTCGTGCGCGGGCGTGACCTTCACGGCGCCCGTCCCGAAACCCATCTCCACTCCATCGTCTGCGACGATGGGGATCACCCTGCCCAGCAGCGGGAGGGTTACGGTCTTTCCGACGAATGCCCTATAGCGCTCGTCGTCGGGGTGGACGGCGACTCCCGTGTCGCCCAACATGGTCTCGGGACGCGTCGTCGCCACCGTGATCGATCCGCTCCCGTCGCTGAGTGGGTACCGGATGTGGGTCAGCTCGCCCGGATCGTCCTCATACTCGACCTCGATGTCCGAGAGCGCCGTGTGGCATCGGGGACACCAGTTGATGATGCGGTTGTCCCGGTAGATGAGGCCTTCCTCGTACAGCGTGACGAAGACCTTCCTCACGGCCGCGCTGAGGCCATCGTCGAACGTGAACCGCTCCCTCGTCCAGTCGGTCGAGTCCCCCAGCCTGCGCATCTGCGTGGCGATCGTGCCACCGGACTTCGCCTTCCACGCCCATACCTGCTCGATGAACGCCTCGCGGCCGAGGTCGTGGCGCGTCAGGCCCTCGTCACGGAGTTCGCGCTCGACGACGTTCTGGGTCGCGATGCCTGCGTGATCGGTCCCCGGGAGCCACAACGCGGCATGACCCTGCATCCGTTTGCGCCGAATGATGACGTCCTGGATCGCGTGATCCAGCGCGTGGCCCATGTGCAGGACACCCGTGACGTTCGGTGGAGGGATGACGATGCAGTACGGGTCACCCTCGGGATTGAGCTCGGGGCGGAACGAACCGGAGTCCTCCCAGACCTGGTACCACCGCGCCTCGACCTCGTGGGGCTGATACGTGGGGTTCATCGCGGCCATTCCTCATCGGTTCCTCCGGGAACCCGCATGATACCGAAAGGTTGCGGCCGAGCGGCGAAGACAGGATTGCCCGGGGCCGGCCGGTTCGTGGAACTCGGCATCCCCGGGCAATCGCTGGTCGACGGACCCGCCTTCCAAGCCTCCGTGGGAGGTCGGAAGCCACCACTTCCGACCGATCCCACGAATTCGTGTATCGGAGCCACCGCCCCGGCGACCACGACACGCACAACGTAGGTCGAACGGCCCGGCGCGGCAAGGTACAAACGACCGTGCCCGCGATGACTAGTCCGGGCACAGCCCCCCTGTTCTCGGTACCGTGCGGCGAGCACGTGAAGGGAGGACGATGACCGTCCGAATCGACGCCGACCTCATGATCCCCGGCTCTGGAGAGCCGATCGGGGATGCGACGATCGTTCTCGACGGGGGGACGATCACCTATGCGGGTCCCCGATCACACGCACCTGCGACTCCGGGCGCCGAGGGGACCGAGGTTCCCGTTGCCATGCCCGGCCTGTGGGATTGCCACACGCACTTCGTCGGCATCGACAAGCCAGACATCG
>JAWOGV010000357.1:0-4502 GCA_046496605.1 Acidimicrobiia bacterium
GGTGACGGAGTTCCTGTGGGCGGCGTCGTTCGCCGACGTCGCGTTCAAGGCAACGGCGGGCCTGCACCAACCGATCCGCCACCGCGATCAGACCATCGGCGGATGGCGGCACGGCTTCGTCAACCTGCTGATCGGGTCGGTTGCCGCTGACGCGGGCCAGCCGAGGTCGGTCGTCAGGGAGATCGTCGCAGAGTCCGATCCGACTGCCTTCTCGATCACACCGGTCGCTGCGAGCTGGAAGGAGGTCGTCCTCCCTGGATCTGCGATCCGGAGGTCACGCCTGCGCGGTCTCGTCGCCTTCGGTTCCTGCGACATCGACGAGCCCAAGGAGGCACTGGCGGGGTTGTCGTTCCTCGGGGACGGAGGATGAGCGTCGAGCCGCACATCCGTTCCTGGGTCGACGTCCCCGAGGGATCGGACTTCCCGATCCAGAACCTCCCGTACGGGGTATTCACCGACATGACAGGGACACGATGCGGCGTCGCGATCGGCGAGAGGATCCTCGACCTCGCCAGGGCGGAGGCTGCAGGCCTGTTCGCGAACAGCGGCCTCGAACCGGACACATTCCGCGCCGCATCCCTCAACGGGTTCCTCTCACAGGGACGGGGCGTCTGGTCGACGGTGAGATCGCGCATCGTCGAGGTGCTCAACAAGGCCGACCTCGAGGGCAGGCGGTTCTGCGACAAGCACGACCTCCTCGTCACCGGTCCCGTCCAGCTCTCGCTGCCGATCGTGATCGGCGACTACGTCGACTTCTACTCCAGCGAGCAGCACGCGACGAACGTTGGCAGGATGTTCCGCCCTGACGGCGAACCACTCCTCGAGAATTGGAAACACCTCCCCGTCGGCTACCACGGGAGGGCCGGCACCGTCGTCGTCTCGGGGACGGACATCCGCCGCCCGCATGGACAGCGCAGGGGCGACCATGGTCCGACGTTCGGACCGTCGCAGAAGCTGGACTTCGAGCTCGAGATGGGATTCGTGACGGGACAAGGCCCCGAACTCGGCACCGCGATCCCGATCGACGAGGCCGAGCACCACATCTTCGGGATGTGCCTCGTGAACGACTGGTCAGCAAGGGACCTCCAGGCGTGGGAATACGTCCCGCTCGGGCCATTCCTCGGCAAATCGTTCGCAACCACGATCTCGCCATGGATCGTGCCGCTCGAAGCGCTCGAGCCCTTCCGGGCGGCTCCGCCGGCCCAGGACCCTGAGCCCCTCCCATACCTGCGATCCGAGGCCCGTCGCGGTCTCGAGATCGACCTCTCCGTCGAACTCACGCCGGGGGCAGGGACCCCGACGACGGTGTGCACGACGTCGTTCCTCGACATGTACTGGACGATGGCCCAGCAGCTTGCACACGCGACCGTCAACGGAGCCACGATCCGTGCGGGTGACCTCTTCGCATCCGGCACGGTGTCGGGACCGGCCAGGGCAGGGTTCGGGTCCCTCCTGGAGTCCTCGTGGAACGGGACCGATCCGCTCGTCCTCGCCGACGGTTCCGAACGGACCTTCCTCGAGGACGGCGACACCGTCTCGATGCAGGGTCGGTGTTCGAATGCGGACGGCGTCCACATCGGGTTCGGACCGTGCACCGGAACCGTCACCGCGTGACGGGATCGGTCCCACCATGACACGAATCCGCATCGAGGGAGGCAGGGGGCCCGACGGTGAGCCGATCAGCGCCGGGATCCTCGACGGCATCCAGGCGACGGTCGGGGACCTCGACGGCCACGTCATCGATGCGTCCGGGCTGACCGTCGTCCCTGGGTTCATCGACATCCAGATCAACGGAGCGTTCGGCTTCGACTTCACCGAGGACCCGTCTTCCATATGGCAGGTCGGCGCGCTCCTCCCGGCCACGGGCGTGACCGCGTTCTTCCCCACGATCATCACTGCTCCGCCCGACAGGGTCGATGCAGCGATCGCCGCGATCGCGATGCGCCCGAAGGCATACGTCGGCGCCGAACCCATCGGGCTCCACATCGAGGGACCGCATCTCGCCCCGACCCGACGCGGGGCGCACCCCGAGGATCTGCTCACCGAGCCGCTCGACACGAGGCTGGAGCCGCACCCGAGCATCGCCGTCATCACGATCGCTCCGGAACTCCGCGGCGCACTCGACATGATCCGACGGTTCACCGCTGCGGGAACGATCGTGTCGATCGGTCACTCCGCTGCGACGACGGCACAAGCCAGGGAAGCCCTCGATGCCGGAGCAACCCTGGGAACCCATCTCCTGAACGCGATGCCACCGATCACCGCCCGCGACCCCGGCATTGCGGGCGTCCTCCTCACCGATCCTCGGGCGTTCTTCAGCATGATCGTCGACGGGCACCACCACGACCCCGCGACGGTCGAACTCGCATGGAACGCAGCCGCCGACCGGTTCGTCCTGATCACCGATGCGATCGCCGCGGCGGGCATGCCGGACGGCGAGTATCAGATCGGCGGAGTTCCGGTCACCCTCGTGGACGGAGCCGTAACGAAGGGGGACGGCACACTCGCAGGTGCCGCCACCACCATGGACCGCGCCATCGACATCCTCGCACGCACCGTGTCATCACCCCTGGCCGACGTCCTCAGGGCCGCCACTGGCAATCCCGCCCGTGCGGTGCGCCGCCCGGACCTCGGCCGCCTTCGCGACGGGACCAGGGCGGACATCTGCATCCTCGATGGATCCACGGTCGTGTGCACCATCGTCGGTGGGCGGATCGCCCACATCGCGGACCCGGACCGCTGCGATCCCGCGCTCCTCGCTGTCTGAGCGGTGTACCCGTCCGGCGGACGTGTCTGGCAGGACGGGGGGCACTACGCTTGCAGCGATGGCCACGCTCCGACTCTTCGCCAACCTCAGGGAATCCGCCGGCACGGACTCCGTGGTCATCGATGCGCCCACGGTCGGGGACCTCGTCGAGACCGCCGCCGAACGCTTCGGCGAGCGGTTCCGTTCAGGTCTCCCGAGCGCAGGCACGTGGGTGAACGGTGAGGTCGCGGACCTCGCGACCCCCCTCTCGGCGAGCGACGAAGTCGCCCTCATCCCGCCCGTGAGCGGTGGGACCGCATCGATGACGTCCACGATCGATGCGGCCCCCAACATCCTGTCCTTCGCGCTCGTCGTGTCGCTGCTCGCGGTGGCCTGGGCGGCAGAGGAATGGTTCGTGATCGTCGCCGTCGGCGCCGTCCTCGCCTGGGTCTGGGACGTCTCTGAGACGGCACAGGCGACACGGGACTCCTTCGTGGTGTTCCCTCCCCTCATCGCAGCGAGCGCATCCGGTGCGTTCGCCTATGCATGGGGTTTCGACGGCTATGCCGGCGCGACGGCCCTCGGGCTCGCCATCGCGGTGACCTGGCCCGTGTTCGATCGGTCCGCCAGGGACTTTCGGACGACCGCCGCCACAACCCTCGTCACCACCATTGCGGCGTCCGCTGCCGGGGGGTTGGTGCTCATCAGGCTGACAGGCTCGTACGCCGTCGTCGCGTTCGTGCTGATCACGGTCCTCGCACTCGGAGGCGCCTGGATCGCCGGCGCCTACGGTCAGGCGATCCAGTCGGTCGACGCGAACGTCGGTGCTCTCCTCGGTGCCCTCCTCGCAGGCCTCGTCGCAGGTCTCGTCATTACCGAACTCGACATCGCTGCCGGGATGTTGGGAGCCGTTGCCGTGGCGGCGGGCATCATCGCGGGGCGTGCACTCGGATCCATGCTTCGCACCGGCACCGTCGTCCACACGGAGAATGCACCCGGATCACTTGCGATGTTCGATGGCGCCATCGTCGCGGCACCGCTGTTCTGGCTCGTCATCTGGGTCTTCGGATAGGCGATCGGGCGACGATCAGGAGGGGCCTCAGGGGGGTTTCGTGGAACTCGCCCTATCCTCATGGGTTCATGGTCCGACACTCCGCTCGGCGCTGGGTAATCCTGATCTCCACGTTCGCCCTCATGGCGCTCGTTCCGATCGGCGCGTCCGCACAAACCCAATCCGACGTCGACGCCGCTGAACGCAACAAGCGTGCGGCCGAGGCGCGCCAGTCACAGGCATACCGGGACTACCTCGACGTCACGACGAGGCTCGACGAAGCCGTGGAGCGGTATGAGCTCATCCATGCCGAACACGAGGACCTGCTCTACCGGATCTCGCGCATGGAGGCTGCCGTCGAGCGATACACCACCGAGGCCGCCCAGCTCGAGGAAACCGCGCGGACGATCGTCGTCGACGCCTACATGTCGGGACAGCGCGGCCTGATCGGCACCGTTTTCACGGCGACGAGCATCCAGGACCTCGTGACGTCGCAAGCCCTGCTCGGCCGTGCAGCCGAACGCGAGCTCACATCGATGGACAACCTCCAGGCGGTCTCTCGACAAGCCGACCGCTCCTCCGCCGAACTCGACGTCAGGAGGGCCGACGTGGCGGCAAGATAGTAAGGCAGACAGGCCTCCCCTGCTTCGTAAAACCCAACGCCAGCGGATCAAGCTTCGGGGTTACCAAGGTCAAGGAAGCGGG